>JAZOWJ010000238.1:0-3327 GCA_045659125.1 Acutalibacteraceae bacterium | reverse complement strand
TCCAGTCTGTCCAATACCTCAAAAACATATCCGTCGCCGTTATCATCAGAAACGGAAATAAATTCGGGGTTGTAATTTTCGTCCAATTTGTTCACCTCATTTGTATGTATTCTACCACAGAACACACTTTTTTGTCAATTCCCGATACCATTATTTATATGGCAGCAGGGGATAATTATTCCGAGAAAACAGCTTCCCAGGTGAAGTTGAAAACCTCATCGGCAGGAAGTGCCTGAATTCCTGTTTTTTCGGAGAAATCGTTTACCTTGTTTGTGTCATCATTGACACCGCACCACGGCTCAATGCAGACATAGGGAGCTGCAGGCTTTGCCCAGATTCCGAGATACGGAGCACCGCCGAGATTGAATCTGACCGTGCGCTTGTGATTATCACTGCAAAGGGTCACATTTTCGGATTTGATTCCGCTGAGAATGAGAGCATCCTCGTTGAAAATGTCTTTTGTAATCACAATGTCTGTTTCATCGTTGAGCACGGGAATTCTTTCAGGCAGACGAAGTGAATGCACAAGGTCGATTTTTTCGGTGGAGAGTGTTTCTTTTTCATCGAAACGGAGAATATCACCGATTTCGCAATTGAAGCCGGGATGTGCTCCGAGCGAAAAATACATGGTGTCTTCATTTTTGTTGACAACATCATGCGAAACACGAAGTGCGTTTTCTTCCACCGTAAATGTGACAATCAAGTCAAAATCATAGGGGAAAATTGCTTTCGTTGCGGACGATTCACTCAGAATGAAGGTCATGGTGTCTGCGTCCTTGGAAAGCAGGGTAAAGTCCGATTTTCTTGCAAAACCGTGCTTGGGCATGGTGTATTCAGTGCCGTTCAGAGTGTACTTGTCCTCAATAAGTCTGCCGACAATGGGGAACAGAATGGGGGACTGTCCGTACCAGACGGATTCATCACCCTGCCAGATGTATTCAAAGCCTGTTTTCTTGGAAACAACGCTTGTCAGCTCTGCGCCGTGCTCTTTCACACCGACGCGGATGAAGTCATTTTCAATATAATGGACTGCCATGGTAAACATCCTTTCTTATTGTAATAAATAAATACCTGAGGGTAAAACAACAAAAGAATCGTCATTGATTTGCAGATATTGCAGCACCGGCTCTTCAAAAGCCTGATACGGTGTAACGGAAAAATTTTGCAGCGAAACCGAAATCACGCATTTGCTGGTCTTGCTGCAAACATACAATGCATTTTTGTCTGCAAACACGCTCACGGGGGTAGCAAATGATGTATTATCAGTGTTACCGAGGCGCATATCAATGCGGTATTTGTCGCAATGATAACGCACGACCGCATTTGCATCGGGCACTGCAAACCAAAGATAATTGCCGTCATACGCAAGGCTGCGCACAGAATTGCCGTTATATAACAATCTTTCCGTATGCAGCAATGTTCCGTCATCGGCAAAAATACCGATTTCACCACCGGGATAAACAATGCACACCCTGCCATCCTTTAATCGCTGTGCCTCGCAGGAAATGTAGTCATCGATGCTATCTGTAATCTTTGCATAGGACGGACCGAATTTGGTCATCAGGTAGGCATTTTTGGTAACCGTTGCAATGGACTTTGATTTTGCATCAAAGCTGTAAAAGGATATCTTATATTGTCCGTCGGGGGACAATTCCTTGAGCACAAACAGTATGCCTTGCTGATAAGCAATCAGGTCGATCACTTTTTTGCCGATAATCTTAATCATATCCGGCTCCTCTGTTACAGGTTGCACTTCATCTGATAGGAAAGCGTCATCAGGCTGTCGCTCAAATGCACATTTTCAACAATGGCGTCGGGGTAATCCTTGGAAATATCATAATGTGTGAAATTCCAGAAGGAATGAATGCCCAATGCGGAAAGCCTGCCGACAAGCTCCTTTGCACTGTCATCGGGAACGCAAAGAATAGATGCCTGCGGCTTATGATATCTGCAGAAGTCATTCAGATTATCCATCGAACGGATGGGCATATCCTTGATTTTTAGTCCTGCAAACAGCGATGCGGCATCAAAAACGGCAGCAAGCTCAAAGCCGAGTGTTTCAAACGGCATGTGTGTGGCAACGGCTCTGCCGAGGTTACCGGCGCCGATAAGAATAATTTTGCAGGTGTGCCCAATCCCGAGAATGCCTGCAATTTCACTTTTCAGATCAGAAATGTTATAACCGTAGCCCTGTTGACCGAAGCCGCCGAAGCAGTTAAGATCCTGACGGATCTGCGAAGCGGTCACACCCATTTTTTCGGACAATGCCTTGGATGAAATGCGTGAAATGCCTTCTTTCTCAAGGTCTCTCAAAAAACGGTAATAACGGGGAAGTCTGCGAATAACAGACGGGGAAATTTTAGCGGAATCCTTCAAAGGAATCACCTTTCTTTGTTTTATTGCAGGCTTGTCAGGGTCTGCATAACGAAGTTTCCGAATTCTTCGCAGGTGCAGCCGTCTGCACGGCCTGTGATCTTCATTGCTGCATCAGGAGCCATGCAGATATCAAGTGCCTTTTCGAGAGCAGCACTTTCTTCCTGTCTGCCGAGGTGGGAAAGCAGCATAACCGCTGCACGAAGCATGGAGCAGGGATCTGCATACTGTGCTCTGCCTTCCTTGACCATACGCGGAGCAGAGCCGTGAATGGCTTCGAACATTGCATACTGCTTGCCGAGGTTTGCACTGCCGGCTGTGCCGACACCGCCCTGGAATTCAGCAGCCTCGTCGGTGATGATGTCGCCGTAAAGGTTGGGAAGAATGAACACCTTGAAATCTGTGCGGCGCTTTTTGTCAATCAGCTTTGCGGTCATAATGTCAATATACCATTCATCTGTGATGATGTCGGGATATTCCTTACCGATTTCACGGCAGAGGTTGAGGAACTTGCCGTCGGTGGTTTTGATGACGTTAGCCTTCTGTATAATAGAAACTCTTTCCTTGCCGTTGCGCTTTGCGTAATCGTAAGCAAGCTTTGCAACACGCTGTGTGCCTTCGGTTGTGGTTACAACGAAGTCCATTGCAAGCTCGTCAGTAACATTCACACCCTTCGAGCCGACAGCATAAGCACCCTCTGTGTTTTCACGGAAAAAGGTCCAGTCAATGCCTTCCTCGGGAACCTTGACGGGTCTTACGTTTGCAAACAGGTCAAGAGCTTTTCGCATGGCAACGTTTGCGCTTTCAATGTTGGGAAGACCGTCACCTGCCTGAGGTGTGGTTGTGGGCCCCTTGAGAATTACGTGGCACTTCTTGAGCTCTGCAAGAACGTCATCGGGAATGGGCTGCATCTTTGCAATTCTGTTTTCGATTGTAAGACCTTCAATTGTTCTG
>JAZOWJ010000237.1:0-1541 GCA_045659125.1 Acutalibacteraceae bacterium | reverse complement strand
CCGTTACGGCATTGACCGTGACCGTGCCGTCAATTACAATGCCGACAAAAGGGGAACCCACATCCTGTATGAATCGGTCGCAAGAGCCGTTTGCAATGTGCGTGCCAGCGCTGCGCTTTCTGCAGATTGGCGTGCCGATCTTGATGCGGATTATGAAGAAAGAGGGAACAGATAAAACGCAAGCCTGCGGTTCATAAGACCTCGTTGCATTTTAATTTTATGATAGCAATTTTCGTTTTTTTATGCTATAATGCTTTTCAGGAAGTAAATTTCTGCGCAGGGTGCAGCATAAAAGGGGAATTGCTATGAAAAATAACACTTACAAATGGTATGCAGGTGTGCCGCATTGCCACACCGTTGCCTCCGACGGCAAGCTGACACTTGAGCAGGTCATTGCCAAGGCAAAAAAGAACAAGCTTGACTTTCTGATGATTACCGACCACAACGAAAACTGCTCAATTCTGCCCAAGGTGGACGGACTGACCCTCATTTACGGCGCGGAGCTGACCAAGGACGGCGGCCACTGCAATATGTGGGGTGTCAAGGATGTTATTGATGCTGAGGATTACAAAACCTGCGAAACCTATGAGGATTTTCTGCGTGTGAAAACCAAGGCAGAAGAACGCGGTGCGGTTATTTGCATGAATCATCCGCATTGCAAGCAGTGTCCGTGGACATGGGAGCTGAATGCAGACGATGTGGATGTGCTTGAGGTGTGGAATGCACCGTCACATTATGATAATCTCGAATGCACCGAATGGTGGCATGAGCAGCTTCGCAACGGCAAAAAGCTGCCCGTTGTCGGCGGCAGTGACTATCATCAGGACTATGTGATTACCAACATGATTGCATGGCCTGTGACCTATGTTTATGCAAAATCGAATTCCTCCGAGGATATCCTCGATGCCATCGTCAAGGGGCGCACCACCATCAGCTTTGCCCCCGGCACGACTTTTATTGATATTGTCAGCGGGGAAGCCATGCTCGGTGACACCGTGAAAATCAATGATGACACATCCGTTACTATTAACGTCAAAAAATTGCGCAAGAATCACACCCTGATTGTCTTTGATGCCGACGGTGAGTGCTTCCGTTATAAAGCCACCAAAACAGGGGATTATTCCGTGACACTTCCCGTCAAAAAGGAAGGATTCGTCTGTGCACACACCGTGTTTGAGCCGGGCTTTTTGTATCACAAGCTGCACGATTTTGCTCTTGCATCGCGAATCCCTGAGCAGCAGGGCATGAAGCTGCCGCCGTTGCCCTTTGCACAAAGCGGAGCAATCTATTTTGAGAAATAAGCATAATAAAGGCTGTATCGGAGCAATTCTGATACAGCCTTAAAATTTATTTACTTTTTGCCGAGCAAGGGCATTTCCGTCATGCGAAGTCTTGCACTGCCGTAGGGCTGCAGTGCGATTTCCGTAATATCAGAAATCGGTTTTGTTGATTTCGGAGTGCTTCTGCAAACCGTTTTGTAGCAGGGCTTGTGACCCCAGGCAATCTTCTGCATTTGCGCTTTGATTATAAGTCGGAGGCCA
>JAZOWJ010000236.1:0-1765 GCA_045659125.1 Acutalibacteraceae bacterium | reverse complement strand
TTGACGACTATGCACACCATCCTGCAGAATTGCTTGTAACCATTGAGTCTGCTATGAAAATGGGATTCAATCGTGTCTGGGCTGTTTTTCAGCCGTTTACATTCTCCCGTACTTATATGCTTCTGGATGATTTTGCAACGGTGCTGTCCAAGGCTGACAAGGTAGTGCTGACGGAAATCATGGGTTCCCGCGAAGTCAACACCTACGATATTCATACTTCCGACCTTGCAGAAAAAATTGACGGCTGCATAACCTTTGAGCCCAAGCCCAAGGATGAAAATTTTGAAGATGTTGTCAACTTCCTTTGTGAAAATGCAAAGGACGGCGATTTGATTCTCACCATGGGCTGCGGCGATGTTTATAAGATTGCAGAAAGCTGCCTTGCAAAAATGAATAACAAATAAAAAATTCACCCTGCTGTTTCTGATAACAGCAGGGTGTTGCTTTTGGATATATTAGCTATCAATAAATGGGGATATCTTCGACCTTTGCGCTTGTCGGTTCATCCGGATTCTGCGGATTGGTCGGTGTAGGTGTCGGGTCAGGTTTTTGAGTTACAGGCGGATCGGTCGGCGCTTGTGTGGGGGGATCCGTTGGATTCGGATTGATAATAATTGGTACTTTTTCCGAGGTTGGCTCTTCTGTCGGTGCGTCTGTTGGAGCATTGGTCACAGGCGGATCGGTCGGGGGCGGATCAGTCGGATCGTCATAGTTGTCGCCGTTCGGTTCTGTTGTCGGTTCTTCTGTCGGAACATCCGTTACCGTTGTGATTGCATATTCAAGAGCAAGCATGTTGAAGTCAACCTTTGGCTCCGTATATACAACACCGGATTCATAACGGGTTTTCAGCACATCTGCAGCAGCCGTAACACCGTCAGCTTTGTTCATTCCGCATTTGATAACAGGGGAATACAATAGTCTTACAATTGCAAGGTCAAGCTCGTCAGGCACCTGCGGTAAAGCGTTTGCTTTGTAGAACAAGCTCTGCGGATAATTCAGAGAATTCTGATTCAGCCCGAGCATCTGCAGAACCTCTTCCAGGATCAAAGAATTACGAGTTTCTCGAGATGTAAGGTCGGTAACAATACCAACCTTTGCAAGTTGAATGCGGTAATCATCCGAATTGTAGAAGATTCTTGTGCAGCTTTGTGCTGTGTTGTCTGTGATGCCGATTGCATTCTGCACAAAGGACTGATTGCCGAAGTAAAACTTAACATTGGCCTTGTTGACGGCGGTTGCCGTGAACATACCGGGAAAGCCCTTGATGCTGTTCAGGTAATCCGAAACCCAACGGATAACGGCAACGTCCACCTCATCGGCGGTGCCGTAAACTTCATAATAAATGGGCTTGATCCATTTTCTTGCAACACCGATGGCCCCTTCGCCCTCATCAGCAAAAGCAATTTCGGAAAAATAGGCAAGCACAGTCTGCAGGGGATAATTGAACACGGTCACATCGGAGGGTGTCTGCGTTGTGTCAACCGGTGTGTTGTCGTAACGCTGCACATCGTCAAAATCACTCCAGATGTTGGTGCTTGTGTAAAAAATTTGCGTGCCTACCGTATTGCCTACACTCAACTGTGTTGTTGGGACTACAGACGGCAGGGTTGTTGTCGGTGTTGTCTGGAAGGCATAGGACGGCTGTGTTCGTGTTGTAGTCAGTGCGCTTTCGTCCTTGCTGCAGGCACATAGCAACAGAAGACACAACAAAACAAAAATCAATGCGGCCTTTTTCATTTTCATTCCCCTTGCGATAATATATAAA
>JAZOWJ010000235.1:0-10351 GCA_045659125.1 Acutalibacteraceae bacterium | reverse complement strand
AGTTATAACTGTACGATATTGGAAGAAACATGGTTCCCTTATGAGTTATCGCGTGCTTCTGGTTATAATAACATTTATTATAACGGTACGGATACTAATGCTAACAGATGGGTTCGCGCGGATTATGAAGGTAATTATGATACCGACAGAACATACACCCGTGACATCTACCGTGACGAGTGGAGATATCAGGATCCTATTTATACCTATTATTACTATCGTGATCTCTCCAAGGAGGCAACGTCCGATCCTACAGGCTGGAGCAACGTTTCCAACGTAGTTAAATACGTTAAGTACAGAGAAAAATAAGCAAAACAAAAAATCAACACGGGCAACCGTGTTGATTTTTTTATAACATTGTTTATTTAACCTGCTTTGCCAGATTGTTTACCCATACGCCCTTCTTCACAAGGATAAATCCGATAACGCACTTTATCACCTCAAGACCCTGAACGATAGCGTAGAGGGGAAGTATGGGAAGGGATGTGAAGTTCGCCAGTACAAATGCGGTGGCAAAGGAGCCGAACCACATAAAGGCACAGTCAAATATAAGGGTTATCATGGTCTTACCGCCCGAGCGCAGGGTAAAATAGGCAGCATGGTTGAACGAATGCACGGGCATCAGCAGCGCAATGATGAGAATGAATACGGTTGCAATGGACTGCACCTCTTGCGTTGTATTGTAAATCTTCGGGAAGAAGGGTGCAACACAAGCCATCAGCACAGAAATGCCTGCACAGCTGAGCACGGAAAAGACAATCATTTTTGTGTCGGTATCTCTGGCCTCTTTCATCTTTCCTGCGCCCAGCAGCTTACCGACCACGATGGAAACACTCGAGCCCAGCGCAATGAACACAACATTAAACACATTATAAACAGTGTTGGCAATATTCAGTGCACCGACCGCAGCAAGACCGCGTGTGGAAATGCACTGGCTGATGACCGCCTTTGCCGAGGACCACAGAAACTCGTTCACAAGCAGGGGCATTCCCTTTTTCATGACATCTGCGGTAAGCTCCTTGGGAATATGCCAATCCGAGAAAATCTTTTTGGCAAAGGAATATTCCTCCCCGTGCCGTACGGTCCAGAAACAGATGGAAAAGAATTCAACAAAGCGCGACAGCACCGTGGCAACAGCTGCGCCCTGCACACCCATTTCGGGGAAGCCGAGCTTGCCGAAAATAAGCAGGTAATTGAAAACAAGATTGATGCAAACCGCAAGAATGCCTGTGCGCATGGGGGCAACGGTCTGCCCGAGCTCACGCAGGGTGCTGACATAGCACTGATTCAGGCTGAACGGAACAAGCCCGATGAGCATAATGGCAAGATACTGCCTTGCAAATTGCATGGTGGCAACAGGGTCACCTGTTTCACCGCCGTCATTGAGAAACAGAGCAATCAGCGGCTCCTGTGCAAACCACAGAATTCCGATTCCGCAAATGACCAGTGCAACAGCAATGATCAGCTTGATGCGGAACACATTTTTGATTCCCTTTTTATCGTTGTTGCCGTGAAACTGCGAGGTGAAAATACCTGCACCCGACAAGCCGCCGAAAATGCTGAGGTTGAACACAAAAATGAGCTGATTGACAATGGCAACACCGTTCATTTCATCGGTGCCGATTCTGCCGACCATCAGATTGTCGAGCATATTGACAAAATTGGTAAATCCGCTCTGCACCATAATGGGCACGGCAATGGCAAGAATCATTTTGTAAAAATTCTTGTCACCGAAAAATTTATCCTTATATTTTTTTAACATTTTCTTTTCCTTTATATTAGTAGAGTCTAAAGAAAGATATCATAAATAATTGATATTGTCAAGCAATTTCAACTGTGATTTTACAAATTCGCATCGTTTTTATCTGTTACCACAGTAAAGCAATGCATTTTTTTTGGCAAAAAGGCTTGACACAGTGAGAAAAATTTATTAAAATAGAAAAAACTTATTTGTTTTTGAGGGGAAGCCCTTAAAATAAAAACACCTTATGGAGGAACATTATGAAGAAACTCATCGCAATCATGCTTGCTGCTATTATGGTTTTTGCTTTTGCAGCTTGCGCAAACGACACCACTGACCCCACCACCCCCGACGCTGCTCTTTCTGACGGCAACGCAACCGACGGCAATGCTACTGCCGGCGATGCTGCAGCAGATGTCGAATATGTCAAGAACGTTAAAGTCGGCACCGGCGGCACTGCAGGTACCTACTATGCATTCACCTCTGCTGTCGGTCAGGTTCTCAACACCGAAAACTACAGCTTTGAAATCCTTTCCACAGGCGGTTCTCAGGCTAACATCGAAATGATCGATGACGGCGACATCAAGATGGCTATCGTTCAGAACGACGTTATGAACTATGCTTACAACGGCACCAACGGCTTTGCTGCTCCCATCACCTCCTTCTCTGCTGTTGCTTGCGTATATCCCGAGGTTTGCCAGCTTGTTGCTACCAAGGCTTCCGGCATCACTTCCGTTGCTGACCTTGCAGGCAAGACCGTTGCTGTCGGTGACGTAGGCTCCGGTGTTTACTACAACGCAACCCAGATCCTTGCTGCTGCAGGTCTTGACATTGATGCTGACATCAACAAGATCGCTGCTTCCTTCGGTGACAGCGCAACCCAGCTCAAGGACGGCGCTATCGACGCAGCTTTCATCACTGCAGGCACTCCCACCACCGCTATCACTGAGCTTGCAACCTCCACCGAAATCATTGTTGTTGATCTCGGCGCTGATGTAATTTCTGCTCTGCAGAACGAATACAGCTTCTATGCTGCATACGAAATGACCTCTGCTGACTATGATTTCATTACCGAACCTGTTAACACTGTTGCTATCATGGCTACCTATGTTGTTGATGCTGACATGTCCGAAGAACAGGTCTATGAAATCACCAAGACCCTTTGGGAAACCGTCGCAGGTGACACTGACATCCACGCAAAGACCGCTGAAATGGACACCGCTATTGCTGCTTCTGCAATCGGCAACGTTCCGCTTCATGCAGGTGCTGCAAAGTACTACAAGGAAGCAGGCATCATCGCATAAGCTTGCCGCTCCTTTAAAAATTTCACAGTAAACGGTAAATGCTGCGATTGAATAAACCGCAGCATTTATTTTAAAAAAAGAATGAGGAGGAAAAAAAGTGGAAGACACAAACATCAATGTCAATATCGACGATATGATAGATGAAAAAGTGGATGCCGATGCGATCATGCAGGAATTTGACCGCGAAAGCAACACCCGCGTCTTCACGGGTTGGAGAAAAGGCGTTATTACGACCCTGATGGTTGCATTCAGCACCTATATGATCTCTATGGCGCTGCTGTTCCCCACTGCAACAAAATACACAAAGCTGACAACCTTTATGGCATTTATGCTGTTTATCGGTTATCTTATTTTCCCTGCCTACAAAAAGCAAACCAAAAGAATCAATTATGTTCCTTTCTATGATATAATTCTTGCCGTCGTAGGCGGCGGCAGCTTCCTTTATTATGCAATTTTCCAGGAAGACATCATCCTTATGAGCCGCAGAATCGGCACACTGCAGATTGTGATTGCGCTGATTGCAATTATTCTGCTTGCCGAGCTGGTCCGCCGTGCGGTCGGCTTCCCGATTCTTTGCGTTGCAGGTGTGTTTGTTGTTTATGCCGTTTACAAGGCAGTTGAAAACAACCCTGAAACCGCATTGAGAAACCTGATGTACAACCTGTATTACGATGTAGCAAACGGCTTGTTCTCAACCCCCGTTTACGTCTGCACCACGTTCATTGTTCTGTTTATCATTCTCGGTGCTCTGCTTGAAAGAACAGGCATCGGCGGATTCTTCGTTGACCTTGCAAACTCCGTTGCAGGCTCCTCTGTCGGCGGCCCTGCAAAGGTTGCGGTTATTTCCAGTGCACTCGAAGGCATGTATTCCGGCTCCTCGGTTGCAAACACCGTCGGCAGCGGCTCCATCACCATTCCGCTGATGAAAAAGACCGGCTACAAGCCCGAATTTGCTGCAGCTGCTGAGGCTGCCGCATCCACAGGCGGTCAGATCATGCCCCCCATCATGGGTGCTGCTGCATTCCTGATGGCTGAAATGACAGGTCTTTCCTACTCCACCATCGCAGTTACTGCCATTCTTCCCGCACTTCTTTACTTCACAGGCATCTTCCTGATGATCCACTTTGAAGCAAAGAAATTAGGCCTCAAGGGTCTTCCCAAGGATGCAATTCCGAATTTCTTCAAGCTCATCTTCAAAAAGGGCTATCTGCTTCTGCCCATCGTGGTTCTTGTTATTGCAATGAATCACTTCAGCACAGGTGTTGCTGCCTGCTTCGCCATTCTCGGCGCATTGGTGGTCAGCCTTGTTCCCACAGAGCTGAACAAGAAAAATGCATGGCGATTGATTTTCCCTGCCATTCCCATTGCAGTTCTGCTTGCAATCTGGCTGCCGCTCGGCTCGACCTACATGACCAAGGCAATTTTTATTTCCATGGTTGTTTGCGTTGCACTTTCCTTCTTCACGAAGGGAACAACCACCCTTACACCGAAAATTGCTGTTGAAGCCTTTGAGAACGGCGCAAAGAACACCGTCGGTGTTGCAGTGGCCTGCGGTGTTGCAGGTATCATTTCGGGTGTTGTTACCATGACCGCCCTCGGCGCACTGCTCATCAACACCCTCGTTCCGATTGCAGAAAACAGCATGTTCCTCGCATTGTTCCTGACCATGATCTGCTGCATCGTGCTCGGCATGGGTGTTCCCACCACAGCAAACTACGTTATCATGGCAACCATCACCGCTCCGATTCTCATCAAGATGGGACTTCCGATGCTGGCTGCACACATGTTCGTGTTCTACTTCGGCATTGTTGCCGACATCACTCCGCCCGTTGCACTGGCTGCCTATGCAGGCTCCGCCATTGCAAAATCCAATCCGCTGAAAACAGGTGTCACAGCGACACGATTGGCAATCACAGCCTTCATCGTGCCTTACATCTTTGCGTATGACCCGTCGATGCTGTTCATTGATGCAGCATGGTATGACATCATCCGCATTGCTCTGACCTCCATCATCGGTATCTTTGCAGTTTCTGCAGGCATGGAAGGCTATATGTTCGTCAAGTGTCCGTGGTGGCAGAGAATTCTTTGCCTGGGCGGCGGTCTGTTGCTGATTATCCCCACCCTTGCTACCGATATCATTGGTCTTGTCATTATTGCGGCTGTGATTCTGCTGCAGAAGCTTGCCGAAAAGAAAGCAAAGACCTCCCCGCTGGTAACAACCTGACACAAATAAAAAATGAAACCTCCGTTTTCGTAAACGGAGGTTTTTTGTATGCTGTTATCTGAACAAGCTATGACGAAAAGGCTTTTTCTTCTTGTCAGCTCTTTTATACAAGCGCACAACGGTTGCATGACCGTGCTTTTTATGGTGTATCGGCTGTGAAAAAAGGAAGCGACCGTCACCGACAGCAAACATTCCCGTAGAGCCGTAGGGAAAGAAAATACCGTCTTCCCCGTCGGGCTGTTTTTTGAGGGTCAGAAATGCAACCGCTTCCCCGCTGACGGGATGCGTTTGCACTTGCGGTGCTTTTTTTGCGTCAATGACAAACATATCATAATTTTTATATTGCGGCTTTTTACCTCTGTAAACGGCTGCAAGGTAATCACCGCTGCAGGGGTCATATTCAAGATTCTGAATGCCCCATTCGGTGTTGCCTGTCTGCACAAAGAATTTATGCGTTGGCTGTTCGGGACCGCTTTTGTGGGGTGTAAGCTGTGACAGGGGCTGTGCAAGGGTGTCCCACCAGTGTTCGGCATCGTAGCACAAAATCACCTGACAATCATTGTCGCAGCGCTGTGTGTTGCCGTAAATGCCGTAGGCTATGTGCAGGTATTCCTTTTTGTCATTACTGCCGCAAATGGGTCCCCATGCCGTGCCGTCAATACCCGAGCAACCGTATTTGTGGTCGGGATACTGATAATCGGCAACGACCTCTTTTAAATAAACGGCACGCATCACACCGTCCTTTTCGGCATCCATGCCGATGCGGTCAATGCGGTCGGCATCAAAGACGGCACAATAAAAGCCCTCCTCGTTTTCCGTTTCCACACCGAGCACGGAATGAATCCCCTTACCGATGCAATCATTCTTGTATTCAAGCGAGCCGTAAACCCTGCCGTCTGCCTCGTGAAAATCAATACAGCCGAGATGGCCTGTCAGATTTTCGACCGTGCCGATGATGCGCCCCTTGAAATCAGCCTTGACAAGTCTTGTGGTAAAGGAATAATAAATCCGTTCCTTTTTTAAGTCAACGGCAATGCCCTGACAATGGCAGCCGCCCTGCCATCCTGAAAAAATGCGTTTGGGAATGCGCATGGCTTACCTCCCCGTAATGCCCGTTACCGTGTTGATGATGCACACAAAGATAACACCAAGCAGCACACCGATCAGCAAGCGGTCCACAGTGCGGTCTGATACTCTTTTATTGACAAAACGGCCGATGATGCCGCCGACAATGCCAGCAACAATCATCACAAGCAGCGCTGTCAGCTCAAATTGCGGAATGCTGTGGGTCACAAGCTGCATGCCGAGATTCGACAGCTTGCTCAGCAGAATGATATAAAGGCTGTTGGTTGCAGCGGTTTTGGTGTCCATACCAAAAAAGAAGTACAGCACGATCAGATTGAACTGACCGCCGCCGATGCCGAGAAAGCCCGACACCGTGCCGAGAAAAACACCAATCCCCAGGGCGGTCAGAATGCTTTTTGTGTGCAACGGGCGGATGTGCTTTTTAAAAATGATATACAGCAGGCAGCAGCTTGTCAGCACGATGAGCACAACCGACTGCACAGCCTTGACCGTGCCCTCCTGCGATACGCATGCAAGCAGATACGAAAAGATTTCCTTGCCGATGATACCGCCGACAACGGCACCGACGGAAAGCGGAAGCGAAACGGCACTTTTGACAGTGCGCTCGTGTCGCACAAGCGATGAGCCGACCGTGTACAGGCTCATGCTCAGCACTGTGCAGCCCGACAGGAAGTTCACGACCTGCGTGGAATCAAAGTCCGCAAGGTCAAGCACAGGCTTTATGATCACCCCACCGCCGAAGCCACAGACAGACCCGATACAGCAGGCAATAAAAACAAGTAAGAATAACATAAAAAACTCCTCAAATGCTTTGCTTGCCGAAAACAAATAAAAAAACAACTGCTGCCATTATAAAGTGACAGCAGTTATTTGTCAATCATCAAGGTATTTTTTCAGCATTTCAATCGTGCGCTCCACGGGAACGCGGTTCTGCTCATAATAGTCATACATCAGCATGGCAAAGGCTTTGGTGAAAAATTCGCTTTCAACAACAAATGCCGTGTAGGGCTTCTGCAGACGGATCATCACAACCCGCTGATCGGTTATGATGACACGCATGCCTGTAAAAGGTGTTTTCGGCACAATGCAGCAATGATAATTGGGTTGCGTTTCGCACAGATGAATCATTGCCCCGATGTGCGTTCTGAATTCTTCCTTTGTGTAAACCGGACCGCCGTACACAAGGCTGGAGCCGAAGCACAAAAACAATTCTCCGCTTTCAACCCTTTCACGGGGCGGCAGCTCGAACATTTCATAAATCGCACCGGTCTGCATTTTTTTGTGCACATTCTGCCGCAGCTGCAGCACAATTTCTTTTTCCTCAGCCGCAAGGTCACTGCGATCGAGCATTTGCATGAGAAGATCCTCGGGCAGGGTCACACTTGACGGCGAAGGGATCATGGCAAGACTTTTTCCGGATTGTGCAATCGCAGGTGCAAGAATGTTATAATATTTTTGCATATCATCCTGCGTGTAGGTCTGCACCAGCGGCTCACAGCTTCCAATCAATGCCTTTATTTCCGCGTGCAGGGCATTGAGAATGCGTTGATCCTGAATATAATTGTAAAAATTATTGCTCGTCACACCCTGACCGTGCCAGGAGGTGATGGCTGCTGTGCCGGGACGAAGAAATAACATATGCGAAAAACGACTGCCTCGATTGAGTGTGCAATAATAGGGTGTCACCTTTCCGGTCATATATAAGGGTACCCATACCTGCATGGCATTGACAACCTCATCAAGCTTTCGGTTGAAGTCATGAATAATGGTCAGATGCACATTGCTGCGCATGCACATGGCACTGCATTTGTACCACAGGTTGAGAATTTCCTGATCCTCCAACAGCCATTGCATGCTCTGGTCGGTGTACATATATACCTCACCGCCGCCCTCTCTTGCAGCCTCCGTAAGCAATCGCAGAATGGCATTGCGCACACCGTCCAGCCCCCAATAGGTATCGGCAATTTCAAGCTGCGTCCTCTGCATCAAAGCTCCCTGCAGGTCCTCATTTTCTTCCTCCTGCATGGGTGAAAACAAATTCAGATATTCCATGGTGCGGGTTTTCGCTTTATTCACCTGCACCCTGTCAAACAACCATTGCTGCAAAATATGCACCGCTTTGTCTGAATGCAGGTCAGCTGCGTCACAATGCAAAAGACGGGCAATCTTGTCGGTCAGAGCAAGCTGCCGCATATTTTCGAGCAACACCTCGCAAAGATAATGCACAAATTGCTCGTTTTTTTGCGGTGAGCGCTTGCCTGTGCGAAAACGGCTGATCAAGGAAGCATCCACACTCAGAAGCCTACTGAGCTTTACATTGCTCATTCCCAATTCCGACATCAACAGATTGAACCGCTCACCGAAATATTTTCGCTCGATATTTGCATGCGAATCTTCGGTAAATGCAGGCAGCCCGACACTGCCCTCACCGCACAGCCAAGCATACAGCCCTTTCGAAGAAAAGGACTCCTCCTGCAGACCGCAAAGTGCACACAGCTCTGCTGTTTTTCCGTTTTTTTCCGCATACTCTGCCAGCGCCTGCAAAAAATGCTCTGCCCCTATACCGTTTTCACGAAAATCGCGCTTTCCGCTGAATATTTTACTGATGTGTGTCGGTGAGCAGCCTGCAAATGCGGCAAACTGAACATTGGAAAAGCCAAGCACATCCTTGGCAAGCTTCAATCGTTGCACCAACATCAAAATCACCTTTTTCTTGCGTTTTTCTTCATTTTCAGCATTATACTACAATATAATTTAATGTGCAAGAGATTTCTTTTAATGAAATTAAGAGAAAGGCAATTTTTTGTCATTGACAATAACATTAACTTGCTTGCAATTGCTTTTTCTTTTTGCTAAAATGTAACCACTCACTTGAAGGAGTTTTATACCACCTATCGGAAGAGCACAGCGGAGCAACGACCGCTGTGTTTTTTCTTTTTTCTGACATTATTTTTAACTTTACAAACCCTTTATAATTGTGTTATACTATATGATGTATAATTTTGGGGAGGAACGACCATGAAAATTGCCGTCATTGCAGACCTGCATCATTATTCGCGAACCCTCGGTGATGAGGGCAAGGCCTTCGACCTGCGTCAGGGCAGTGACCAGAAATGCCTGAAGGAAACAGGTGCCATCATCGATGCGGCCTTTGCACGCTTCAAGGAGGAAAAGCTTGATGCCGTGCTGATTGCAGGTGACATTTCCGATGACGGCGAAACCGTTTCGCACAAGGAAATCACAGAAAAGCTTGAGGATCTGAACAAGACCGTTCCCGTGTTTCTGACCACCGCCACGCACGATTGGTGCTGTGACGGCAGAGCCCACCGTTATGAAGGCGATGAAATTCTGCCTGAAACGGATGTATACACTCCGACCATGCTGCGTGAAAATTATGCAAAATTCGGCGCTGACAAATGCATCGGCGAATACCGCACGCATCTTGACAAATCGTCGTATTGCTATGAGCTGTCCCCCACCCTTCGTCTGCTTGCACTCGAGGATGACCAGGACGGTGTCAGCGGCTCGGGCTATTCCGAGGATCACCTCAACTGGATCTGTGAGCAGCTCAGACAGGCAAAAGAAGACGGTGCAGGGGTTATTGCATTTCAGCACCATCTGCTGCTTGAAAACCTGATTCCGCTGATTAACAAATCGCAGAAAATCACCAACAATGAATACCGTGCAGGTGTGCTTGCCGATGCAGGATTGCGTCTGATTTTTGTCGGCCATTCCCACATGCAAAGAACAAGCTGCCTGACCACACAAAAGGGCAACACCATCACGCAAATCAATGTCGGCTCCCTGTGCGGTCACCCTGCACCCATCAACTATATTGAAACCGACGGCAAGACCGCTACGGTTACCGTGGAGCATCTGCAGAATTTTGTGCTCGACGGCGAAGAAAAGGATGCTGCTTACATAACAAACCACACCAAAGACCTGCTCGGTCGCATTCTGGAGGCTTCCCAGGTCAGCTGCGGGGACTTTGACGAA
>JAZOWJ010000234.1:0-9578 GCA_045659125.1 Acutalibacteraceae bacterium | reverse complement strand
CGGGGAAGTCGGCTGTGGAGGTGACAAACACACCTGTTGCACCGCCCGGGAATTCCATAAATACGGTCACATCGTCCTCGGTTTCAATATCGTGCCATTTGCCGAATGCACAGTGTGCATGCACCTTTTTTGGCATCATGCCGACAATCCACTGCAGAAGGTCAATCTGATGCGGTGCCTGATTGAACAGCACACCGCCACCCTCACCCCTCCATGTGGCTCTCCATTTGGAGGAATCGTAGTAGGATTGTGAGCGGTACCAGTCGGTAATCAGCCAGTTGACACGCTTGATGTCACCGATTTTGCCGTCGGCAATCATCTGTCGCATTTTGGTGTAAACCTTGTTGGTGCGTTGGTTGAGCATCAGCCCGAACAGCAAATCGGGATGCTTTTCGGCTTCTGCAATCATTTCCTTGACCTGCTTGGTGTAAACCCCTGCAGGCTTGTCGCTCATGGCATGAATCCCTGCGTTGAGGGCATCAATGACAATGGGCGGATGAAAATAGTGCGGTGTTGTAACCACAACGGCATCCACCGTGCCGCTTTTCAAAAGCTCATTATGGTCTGTGAATCTGGGTGCGGTGATGTTGAATTTTTTGCACTGTGCATCGAGCTTTTCTTCGTCAATATCACAAACGGCACCGAGCACGGCATTCTTGATAAGCCCTGCCTTGAACAGTCGGACATACGCACTGCCCTGACCGCCGAAGCCGATGATGCCGATGCGTGCTTTTTTGTCTGCCATTTTATTTTCCCCCTTTGGTGAAAATGCCGTCGTTTTCCGTGTAGCCGCAATCAATGAGCACCTTTTTGGCTGCAGCAACGGCACAATCAAATTTTCCTCTTGCTGTTTTCAGGTCAAACTGATTGCCGAACACACGGTCATATTCCTTGTTGCCTCTGAAAAATGTCAGATGCGGCTCAATTGTGAGCACGGTATCTTTTTCAATCGTGTTGATGATATCCGCAATATGACCTTCGCCGAAGCCTGCAGGAACCACCCTTTTGCCGACAGCATCCTTTAAATGGAAATAATCTGCCTTCGGCAAAAACTGCTTTGTCTGCGCAAAGGTCTGACCGCTGACACGGAAATTGGCAGGGTCATAGATGTAGCCCAATTCGGGGAGCTGCTGCATGAGCCATTGGCAGCGGTCTGCCGTGGCATTGAACAGTCCCGAATCGTTTTCGCAGCAAAAGCGGATGCCGTAAGAAACGGCAATATCGTTAAAATAACGCAAATCTTCGACCACTTTTTCTTTGTCGAATTTAAAAAATTTCGGATAAAAGCTGAACACACGCATGTTCCTTGCGCCGAGTGCGTTGGCAACAAGGCAGGCATGCTCCACTTTTTTTGCATACGCATTGCGGTCAAAGCCCTGTCTGATTTTACAGATGGGGGAGCCCAGTGACCACACGGAAATACCGTGCTCTGCAAATTTTTCTTTATATTCCTTGGCTTTTTCAATGCTGATGAATGCGGCATTGCTGCCGTCGATTTTTCGCATTTCAAGAAGCCTGATATCGTTGGCAAGCAGTGCCTTTACCTGTCCGTCAAAGCTTTTGTCGGCTTCGTCTGCAAATGCACAAAGACGAATCATAACTGCATCAATCCTTTGTATTCAAGAAGTTTAATGAACAATCCGCCCTGCACGGTACGGTTCTGGAAGCCGCGCATGGCTGCGGTGACGGTGAAGAACCAGTCGGTCATCGGCACGCGTGACAGGGAACGGTTGTAGGCCTCCCACAGGGGTGCTGTATATTCTTCAAAATCGGCTCTTTCGGCGGCGAGGGTTGCCGTCCATACGAGCCAGTCGCTCTTGGTATAGGTTTCGCGGTTGTCAAGCGGCATACCATAAGGATTGATATGCTTTTTGTAGGATGCAAATTCGGATGCAATCACGTTTTTATCCATGAGATTTGTGCCCCACAGCTTGTCCCAGACGATGTTGTATTTCATGCTCCATGTGTCGGGACGGTCAAAGGCAAGGCGGTAGCTGCCGTCGCCGTTGGCGGGTCTTTTTGCCCAATCGGCTGCCATGGTGCGTGCAAGGGTCATTTTTTCGTTTTTCTTTGCTTCATCACCGAGCATGCCGTAGAGAATGCCAAGACCTGCAATGCCCATGATGGCTTTGAGGGAGAGGTTGCAGTTATGGGCAAGGTGCCCTGCAAAGTCATCGGTGCAAAGCTGGTTTTCGGGGTCTGCACCGTTGGCTTCAAGATACTTGACCCATGCTTCAAGAAGCGAAAGATTGTCTTTGATAAAATCAATGTTGCCGTCGGCGAGGGTCACGGCGGCTGCCATGACGAGCATATTGCCGCATTCCTCAACGGGCATCTGATATTTCAGTTCATTGCGGCCGTAGACCTGCCCTGTCACATGCGGATAACAGCCTGCATCGTGGGGTGCAAAGTCAAACTGCCATGCATCGCTTTTTGCATATTTGAAAATCGGACGCATCATACCGCGCACCAATTCGGGATTGTAAAGCAGGAACAACGGAATGGCCGGATAGCTGACGTCCACCGTTGCCGCACAGCCGTTGGAGAAGCATTCCTTGGAAATGAACAGAATTTCGCCGTCTGTGTCCACGCAGATTTTGTGGGCTGCAATGGCCTGACGGTAGGCAAGCTCCAACAGCTCTGCGTATTTTTCACCGCCTGCTCTGACGGCATCAAGGAACATTTTGTCGGAGAAGGCTTCGCATTTTGTGAAAATCTCCTCGTAATCGGCAAATGCAGCCGTGATGGCTTCTGCAATGGTCTGTCCGTCGGCATTCCAGAGCGAAGTGAGCTGCTCACCGAAATAAAGAATGGATTTGATGTCATCATATGCAAAAGCAAACAGTGCCTCTGCCTTACTGTCGGAGCAATAAACCGCTTCGGCGCATACAAAGGTCATTTCTTCGTTGTCCGCATGGGGCATATCCTTCATAAAGGGCACTTTTCTCGTTTCGGTATAGACATTGCCTGCGTCCGTGCAAAGGTAAAAATAACCCCAGTCAATGCGCAGGTCATCACCGCAGACGGAGAGAATGTCCTGTGTGGTGCTGCCGATTTTAGCGGCCGAAATGCCGTTGAACAGCATGGTTTCGGCGGCTGTATCCTCACTGCCTCTGTAATTCAGGCAGATTTCCTCGCTGACGGCAATTTTCACCTTGATGCAGTGTGCCTGTGCATCCGTGGGCTCGGTGGTGATTTTCAGGTAACTCACGGGACGCGAAGCAATTTTCAGGTCATCCAACAGCAGCGGTGTGGTGAACACAGCCGTCAGACGGATGCCTGCAGCCTCAAAAACATAGGTCGTGGAAAGGGCATTGCAGTCCTTTCTGACCTGCTTCATAACGGGGGAGTCGTCCTCGTCGGATTCCTTGCCGAGAAAACGGTAAACCGTGCCGTCAATGTCAGCCGTGCCGATGATGGTATTCGGCTTGCCCGTCCAGTGCACGGTGACGGCATCGGTCAGCTTGTCAGCAGGACTCCAGACCGAAAAATAAGGATCTACGGTAATCAGCGGATTGCTCGGTGCTCTTAAAATCATTTTATTTTCCTCCTGTTATTTTGCATATATCTGTCCGACAATGCGATTGACAAGGCTTGTCGGCAACAATTTTGCAAGACCTGCAAACAGATGATACTGTGCGCCCTTGGTGGAAAGCGGCTTTACTCTTTTTGCGGTGGCGGCTTTGAACACCGCATCGGCTATGGCTTCAGGCGGCATACCGTTGAGCTCGTCATGCTCCATCACCGCAAGGCTTCTTTGCAGCACATCCGTGTAAGCAGATGCAGCACTCGTCTTTTCTCTTGCAGCCGTGAAGCCTGTTTTGACATCACCGGGCATGACTGCACAAACGGTGATGCCGAAGCGCTTTACCTCATTGGCAAGTGACAATGTCAGCGAATTCACAGCGGCCTTGCTTGCCGAATAAAAGCCCTGAAAGGGAATGGCAAGCGGGGCTGCCATGCTGCTGATGTTGATAATTCTACCGAAGCCCTGCCCTCTCATGTAGGGAAGCACCTGTTTGGCACATACGAATGCACCGAAAAAGTTGACATCAAACTGCTTTTTGGCATCGATGAGAGCTGTGTCCTCGATGCTGCCTGCAATGCCGAAGCCTGCGTTGTTGACAAGCACATCGATGCGGTTTTCTTTTTCAAAAACAGCCTTTACCGCTTCTTCCACACTGCGTTCATCCGTCACATCCGCTTTGATGTGCACAATACCGTTGGTGTGGCTTATTTCCTTGCGGCTGAATTCATAAACCTTATATCCTTTTGCCAAAAATTTTTCACAGCAGGCAAGCCCGATTCCGCCCGAGCCGCCTGTGATGATTGCAACCTTCATTTTTTCTTCCTCACTTGTTTAAAACGATAAATTGCAGGATATTTGCTTGTGCATATTGCACAATGATGAAAGAAAGTATTGTTTTCTTTCTGTTTTTTTAGTATATTAAATTATAGAATAGCCGATTGCATTTGTCAACCGCTATATATATAAAAGAATAAAAAGGAGCAACCCATGAGCGAGCTTTTTGAAAAACAGCTGACAAGCAAAAATGTTTACAACGGAAAAATTCTGGACTTGTATGTGGATGAGGTGCTGCTTCCCAACGGAAACACCTCGGTGCGTGAATATATAAAGCATGTGGGTGCTGCCTGCGTGGTGCCTGTGGATGATGAGGGCAATGTGATTGTCGAAAAGCAATTCCGTTATCCGTTCAACACCGTGCTGACCGAAATTCCTGCAGGCAAGCTTGATTCAAAGCAAGAGCCGCACCTTGAAGCCGCCTTGCGTGAGTTGAAGGAGGAAACAGGCTACGAGGCAGAGGAAATGATTTATCTCGGTGAATATTACCCCACCTGTGCGTATTCCGACGAGACCATTCACATGTATCTTGCAAAAGGGCTCAGACGAGGGGAGCAGAAGCTGGATGACGACGAGTTTGTGGATGTCATAAAGGTGCCGCTGAAAACACTCATTGAACAGATCATGGCAGGCGAAATCAAGGACGGCAAAACCCAGACCGCGCTGCTCAAGGCTTATTTATATTTGCAATAACAAAAAAGGATTGTGCTTTTTTATAAACACAATCCTTTTAATTTTACCTTTTTAAGCTCGTATTCACCGCTGACCTTGTTTTGCATTTTGTAGTCGCAGAATACGGCTTCCTCGGTGCTGTAAAGTATATTCACACTGCGGTTGGTGCCCTTTTCGGGCGGATTTGTCAGCAACAATGCCCTTTTTACCTTTTTCAGGTTGTCATCGGCAATTTTCAGAACATCGGGTATTCTGCCTGAGCTGTTGGTTGCCATGCGGTCGCAGACCATGCAATCACGCAGCCTTGCCTTGTCAATGCCTTCAAGCCCTGCAAAATATTCAAAAGCAAGCGCTGTGTAGGCATCCAACGAGCAGCCGTTTGCAAGGCGGTTGTGTTTGATGTGCAAGCCGAAATTATAAAAAAGCGCAAACGGTGTCTGACCGCTTGCAGACAGCACATACTGCAGTGTTCTTCTGAATCTTCCCGAATTGTAAAGCCGTTCGAGCTCATTTTCGGCAAGGTGCAGCTTCTGCAATTCCTCTTGTGATATCCACGGGGTGTCAATGACCTCATACGGCGGCTCACTGCAGTGATTGCAGGGGTACAATTCGTGGTTCTCTGCCATGTCCGAGCCGTGCAGAATTTTCAAAAATCCCAGCTGCAGCATATTCGGCTGCATGGCAAAAGCGCGGTTGAAGCCTGCAACGAAGCCTTCAAAATTTTCCTCGGGCAGACCTGCAATCAGGTCGGTGTGAATATGGCAGTTGCCAAAAGAAAGCAGCTTTTTTACATTTTGTTCCACCTGTGCAAGGTCGGTTTTTCGGTGTATTTCGGCAAGTGTTTTTTCGTTGAAGGACTGAATGCCCACCTCAAACTGCACACAGCCGACAGGCAGCCTTTCAATGATTTCAAACAGCCTTTCGTCCAGCAAATCAGCCGCAATTTCAAAGTGAAAGCACACATCCGCAGGGATTTTTGTGCCGTGGTTTTCGAGAATAAATGTCA
Source organism: Acutalibacteraceae bacterium (assembly GCA_045659125.1). Lineage (GTDB taxonomy): Bacteria > Bacillota > Clostridia > Oscillospirales > Acutalibacteraceae > RUG806. The sequence goes on along the minus strand of JAZOWJ010000234.1, from coordinate 3,537 downwards.
GTATTTCGGCGGCTCTCTGCTTGCTGCAGTTAAAGGTGCGGTCAACAAATTTAATTGTTTTTGTTCCGCTGTTTGCCAATATAAGCATTTCTGCTTTTACTCTGTCAAGATCAATATATCGCACTCTGCCGAGCCTGCCCGACAAGCAGAATGCACATCGGAACGGACAGCCGCGGCTGCTTTCCATGTAAGCGATTCTGCCGTTTAAGCCCTGCAGATATTCCTCGCAGAAGGGAGAAATGCTCTCGTCGGCTTCGGGGGCTCTGCTGTCAATTACAAGACCGTTTTGTGTGCGCTGCGAAATGCCTGCAATGTCGGGCTTTTCGCCGTTGCGAATGCAGGAAATGAGCTTCGGAATGCTTACCTCACCCTCGCCCGAGACAATAAAATCAACAAAGGCATTTTCTTCAAAAATCTGTTTTACATTATAGGACACCTCGGGGCCGCCGAGGACGATCTGAATGTTTCTGAACTCGTTTTTTATGCTTTCGCAAAGCGCAAGGGTGGCTTTTTTGTTCCATATATAGCACGAAAAGGACAGAATATCGGGCTGTTTTTCTGCAACGCGCTTGTGCAAGACTGCAAGCTGCTCGTTGATGGTACCCTCCACCACAAAAGGCTTGATTTTATTGCTGCATTTCTCTTTGCAGGCAGAAAACAGACACCAGGGTGCCAGGGAAGAATGAATATATTTTGAATTCAGACAGCAAAAAACAACATTCATCTTTTTGTTCCTCCCTTTTTTGTGTATCATACCACACCCTGCTGCGAAATGCAAATGCAGGCTTGTTTCTTCTTGAAAAAATATTTTATTTATGGTATGCTGTTACTATCTATGAAAGGGGATGTTTTGAAAATGTCCGTTATCGGAAAAGTAATAAAGCTCGGCACCAAGGTTTTTGAAGCTGTCGGCGGAAGTCTTTCGCAGACCTCCACACAGGCAGATGCTGACCGCACACCGTTTGAGAATATGCCTGCGCTCACAAGGGAGCTGGCTGCCGAGGGTGCGGTGCTTCTGCGAAACGACAATGTTTTGCCTTTTGTAAACCAAGAAAAAATCTCCGTGTTCGGCAGATGCCAGAAGGACTGGTTCTTTGTCGGCTACGGCTCGGGCGGTGATGTCAATCCGCCTTACACGGTCGATCTTCTGCAGGGCATCGACAACTGCGAGTCGCTTTCTTACAACAAGGCGCTTGCAGACTCTTATGCACAATGGATCGAACAAAATCCTGTTGACGAGGGCTATTGGGGACATTGGCCGCGTTTTCATCCTGAAATGCCCCTGACCCGTGAGCTCGTTATCAGGGCTGCAAAAAACAGTGATGCTGCGGTGGTTGTCATCGGCCGTTCCTCGGGTGAGGACCGTGAAAACACAGCCGAAGAGGGCTCGTGGTATCTGACCGATGCCGAAAAAACCATGCTGCAGTATGTGACCGATGCGTTCAAAAAGACGGTCGTGCTGCTTAACATCGGCAGCATGATCGACCTGCGCTGGGCTGCACGCGGCTTTACGAATGACCTTGCCGTGCTGTGCGTGTGGCAGGGAGGCATGGAAAGCGGCAATGCAATTGCAGACCTGCTTTGCGGTAAGGTAACACCGAGCGGTAAGCTGCCCGATACCGCCGCCAAATTAGAGGATTATCCGAGCACCAAAAACTTCGGCAAAAAGGAATTCAATCACTATGCGGAGGATATTTTTGTCGGCTACCGTTGGTTCTCCACCTTTGCGCCCGAAAAAACGGTTTATCCCTTCGGCTTCGGCATGAGCTATACCACCTTCGCTATGTCCGACTTTGATGTAAAGAAAAAGAAAAATGAGCTCGATTTTACCTGCAAGGTTAAAAACACAGGTGTGCAGTATGCAGGTAAGGAGGTTGTGCAGCTTTATGTGCAGGCTCCGCAGGGTGCCTTGGGCAAGGCAAAACGCAGTCTTTGCGGCTTTGCAAAAACCGATCTGCTTACCCCCGGTGCAGATTGTAAGGTAAAAATCAATGTTCCGTTTTATGCACTTGCAAGCTTTGATGATTCGGGTGCAACGGGACACAAAAATGCATGGGTGCTCGAAAAAGGCGAGTATGTGTTCTTTGCAGGCAGTGATGTAAAATCCGCTTCGCAGGTGCATACTTTGGCTATCGACGAAACGCTTGTTCTCGAGCAGTGCGAGGAAGCCGCAGCACCGCAGTATGCCTTCCTGCGCACGGTTGCCGTTGAAGAAAACGGTGTGCTCGCACCCAAAAATCAGCCCGTGCCCTATGCAAGAAACGACCTGAAGCAGAGAATTCTTGACAATATTCCCCATGCGGTTTCCATGACAGGCGACAAGTCAATCAAGCTGTCGGATGTTAAAAACGGAAACGCAAAAATGGCTGACTTTGTAGCCCAGCTGTCACTCGATGAGCTCGAGGCCATCAGCCGTGGAGATTATGTGATGAACAGCTCCCTTGGTGCCAACGGCAATGCAGGTGTGCTCGGCGGTGTGCTGCCGAGCCTTCGTGACAAGGGTATTGTGCCGCTGACCTGCACCGACGGCCCGTCGGGTATTCGTCTGAATACCGTCAGCACCCTGCTGCCCATCGGTACGCTTCTTGCGTCCACATGGAACACGGACATCTGCACCGCTGTTTTTGAGGTGGAGGGCAAGGAAATGCAGGCCAAGGGCTCGGATATCTTCTTGGGGCCCGGCATGAACATCCACCGTAATCCGCTGTGCGGCAGAAACTTTGAATATTATTCCGAGGATCCGCTGCTGACCGGTAAAATCGGTGCTGCCGTTGTAAAGGGTCTGCAGACCCACGGTCTTGCAGCCTGCCCGAAGCATTTTGCCTGCAACAATCAGGAAACCAACCGCAATCACAACGATTCCCGTCTTTCGCAGAGAGCCCTGCGTGAGATTTATCTCAAGGGCTTTGAAATCTGCGTCAGGGAATCTGCTCCCAAAACCATCATGACCTCCTACAACAAAATCAACGGTGTGTGGGGACATTATCACTATGACCTTTGCAACACCATTCTGCGTAAAGAGTGGGGCTTTGACGGCATGGTCATGACCGACTGGTGGATGCGCTCGTCCAAATCCCCCGAATTCCCTGACCTGTGCGACAATGCCTACCGTGTGAGGGCAGGGGTCGATGTGCTCATGCCCGGCGGCAACCGTGTCGGCAAGCGCAAGCCCGACGGCACCTTGCTGAAAACCTACGGCAAAGAAAACGGCATCCATCTCGGCGAGCTGCAAAAATGCGCCGAGCATGTTATTAAGCTTTGTATGAAAAAGATTTAACAGAATAACTAAAAAAGACGGGATTTGCGAAAATGCAGCTCCCGTCCTTTTTGTTGATAAAATATGGTTTACAGGTGAGCGATTGATAACATCACCGTAGGGGAGGCATTCCGCCTCCCGTTTAAAAAAGCCGGCATGATGCCCTTAATGCGGGAGCCGAAACGGCTCCCCTACAGGATATAAGGGTAAATTTCATCAAAAAATCAACTCACCGCTAAACCATGATTTATCTGCTTCAAAAATCGTTTGATTGCGTGTTG
>JAZOWJ010000233.1:0-8129 GCA_045659125.1 Acutalibacteraceae bacterium | reverse complement strand
CCGCTTGGCCTCCGACTTATCGGTGGAAGAGCACCAATGTTTGTTGGCACAAGCGGTAGCAATGTTGAGCATAGAGTTGCTTTCCAATATAAAGTTTTAGGTTGCAACGGTGTTTATAACTCTTTCTCTCTTGGTCCGAAGGTTCAGTATGATACAATGCCCTTTGGTTTTGAAAATCATCTGATTTTTGCTTCAATCAATTTCCGTCAGAGCCATATGGAAAAGGCAATTGAGGTGCTTGTTGACAGCCGATATGACGAGGTTGTTGAGCTTATAGAAAAGGAAGAATTTATAAAAGACCCTCTTGATGCTTATGAAAATAAGATTTTCTGCAAGGGCGCACCTCTCAAAACAGGTGTTATATGGAATAAAGAATATATTGACGAGGACAGATAAATATGAAAGCAATTGTAATTCCCAATCCTAACGAAATTGAAATAAGAGAGGTACCAATGCCCGAGGTAAAAGAGGGCGAGGCACTTTTAAAGGTAAGATATGTTGGAATATGCGGTGCTGATGTGGCATCCTTTACAGGCAATCAGCCCTTTACTACATACCCGAGAATTCCCGGTCACGAGTTTTCTGCAGAAATTGTTGAAATTCCTGAAAATGACAGAGGTCTTAAGGCAGGGGACATTGTTACCTGTAATCCCTATTTTAACTGCGGTGGCTGCTATTCCTGCGAGAGAGGGTATGTGAACTGCTGTACTGATAATCAGACTATGGGTGTTCAGCGTGACGGCGCATTCTGTGAATATATCGCTATGCCCGTTGAGAGAATTTATGAGGGTATGGGCCTCAGCGCAGAGGAGCTGGCTCTCATTGAGCCCTTCTCAATTTCTCAGCACGCGGTTTCCCGTTGCAATATTAAAGCTGCTGACAATGTTCTCGTTATCGGTGCAGGTCCCATCGGTCTTTTTGCTCTTCTTGCGGCAAAACAGAAATGCAAGAGAATAGTTGTTGCTGATATTCTTGACAACCGTCTTCAGCTTGCAACTCAATACGGTGCAGATGCAGTTGTAAATACAAAGACACAGTCACTTGAGGCGTTTACAAAAGAGTTTACAAACGGCAACGGATTTGATGTTTGCATTGAAGCCTGCGGTGCGCCCGAAACCTTCCTTGCCTGCATCGACAATGCCGCCTTTGCAGCAAACATCATTCTCATCGGCAACGGCAAACGCGAAACAAGCTTCAACCATTCCGTTCTGCTCAAAAAGGAGCTGAATGTGCACGGCAGCCGCAATGCGCTCAAGGATGATTTTATCAACAACATTGACCTTGTGGCTTCGGGCAAGGCAGATGTCATGAAAATGGTCAGCGGTATCTATGAAATGAACGATGCGCTCGATGCATTCAAGGCCCTTGCAAGCAACGACGGCACACTTGCAAAGCTGCTTATTAAAATCGGTGATTGATATGAAAAAAACAGTAATTCAGTTTGGCGAAGGTAATTTTTTAAGAGGCTTTTTTGATTATTTTCTTGATACCCTGAACAAGCAGGGGCTCTATGACGGAAAGGCTGTGATTGTGCAGCCCAGAGCAGGGGGCAAATGTGCACTTCTGTCTGCGCAGGACTGCAAATACAATCTGTATGCACGAGGCATTCAGGGCGGTGAAATCGTGAATGAGCACACATACATAGAATCGGTTGCACAGTGCCTTGACCCCTACAAGGATTTTGACGGCTACATGGCATTGGCGGACAATCCCGATTTCCGATTCATCGTGTCCAACACCACGGAAGCAGGCATTGCCTTTGATGAGGGCTGTAAATTGACGGACACACCCTGCACAGGCTTTCCTGCCAAGCTGACACAGCTGCTTTACAAGCGCTACAAAAACGGCATGAGGGGCTTTATCCTTTTGCCGTGTGAGCTGATTGACAACAACGGTGATGCACTCAAAAAATGCATCCTGCAGTATGCATCGCTGTGGCAGCTTGAGGACGGCTTTGCAGCATGGCTCGAAGCCGAAAACACCTTTGCAAACACACTCGTTGACCGCATTGTAACAGGCTTCCCGAATGACGGCACACAGGAGAAGCACCCCGAGGACAAATTCCTTGACACGGCAGAAATTTTCCACCTGTGGGTCATTGAGGGCAATTTTGAAAACGAGCTGCCCCTGCAAAAGGCAGGCTTCAATGTGATCTGGACAAACGATGCAAAGCCCTACAAAAAAATCAAGGTACGCATTCTCAACGGTGCGCACACCTCGCTTGTGGCAGGTGCATTGCTGTCGGGTGTTGAAACAGTCGGCGAAGCGATGGGCAATGAGCTGACAAGCGCATTCCTGCACAAATGCATGAACGAGGAAATCCTGCCCACCATCGGTGAAACACAGGAAAGCCTTGCCTTTGCGGACAGTGTATTTGACCGCTTCCGCAATCCCTTCATTCAGCACAAATGGCGCTCCATTGCGCTCAACTCCGTCAGCAAATTTGCTGTGCGTGTGCTTCCCACCATTCTCGAATACAAAGAGAAAAACGGAGCTTATCCGAAATTCCTTTCGCTGTCACTTGCTTACCTGATTTATTTTTACAAGAATGACAAGCCCGAGGATGCACCTGATGTGATTGCCGTGATGAAAAAAGACAGCCTTGCCGACATTCTGAAAAACACCGCACTGTGGCAGGCAGATTTGTCTGACATGGAGGAAATCATTACCGCATATTACAGCAAAATCGAAGCCCTCGGTGCAAAGGAAGCAATGCAATGGATACTTTCATAATCAACGAAAAGGACAATGTCTGCGTGGACCTTGCAAGCGGTCACAAGAAGGCCTTGTGTGACATTGAAAAGGGTGCAAACATTATAAAATACGGCTACCCCATCGGCATTGCAACCGCAGATATTGCCAAGGGGGAAGCGGTGCATTCGCACAACATGAAAACCAGGCTGGGCGATATTCTTTCTTATGAATACAAGCCCGATTTTGAATATCCCGAAGCCGAAGAGCCTTTTTTTATCCATGCCTATGTGCGCAAAAACGGTGACATCGGCATCCGCAATGATATATGGATTGTGCCGACGGTGGGCTGCGTGAACAGCATTGCCAAAATGCTTGCCGAAAAAACGGGTGCTGTCTGCTTTTCACACCCCTACGGCTGCAGTCAGCTCGGTGATGACCAAAAAATTACGCAGCTGATTCTCAAAGGGCTCATCAACCACCCCAATGCAGGCGGTGTACTGGTGCTCGGTCTGGGATGCGAAAACAACAACATCCCCGAAATGCAAAAGGTGCTCGGCACATGGGATGACACGCGTGTAAAATTTTTGTCAGTGCAGGACTGCGAGGACGAAATTGCACAGGGCACGGCACTGATCTATGAATTAAAGCAGGCTGCCGCACAGGATGAACGGCAGCAGGTGCCTGCATCGAAGCTGAAAATCGGCCTCAAATGCGGCGGCTCGGACGGCTTTTCGGGCATCACCGCCAATGCCGTTGTCGGCAGGGTCACAAATACACTTTGTGCCATGGGTGCAAGTGCGGTTTTAACCGAGGTGCCCGAAATGTTCGGTGCGGAAACGGTTTTGTTCCAAAGATGCATCAACGAGGATGTTTTCAGACGCAGTGTTGACCTTATCAACAATTACAAGCAATATTTTAAGAACCACAATCAGCCCGTGTCCGAAAATCCCTCACCCGGAAACAAGGACGGCGGCATCACGACCCTCGAGGAAAAATCCCTCGGGTGCATACAAAAGGGCGGCTCGGCGCCTGTTACGGATGTGCTTGACTACCGTGACACCGTGCGCACACAGGGCTTAAGCCTGCTCAACGGCCCGGGCAACGACATCGTGTCCGTCACCAATCTGTCGGCAGTCGGCTGCCACATGGTGCTTTTCACCACAGGCAGAGGCACCCCTCTCGGCGGTGCAGTGCCGACGGTTAAAATTGCCTCCAACAGCATGCTTGCAGAAAAAAAGAGCCACTGGATTGACTACTCAGCCTTCGGCTTTGACAAGGACGAAAAAGCAAAAGAGTTGCTTTCTCTTATCAAACGTGTTGCCGACGGAGAGCCGACCAAAAACGAGCTTTACGGCAACCGCGAGATTGCCATTTTCAAGGACGGTGTGACCTTATGATTATTGATGCACATGCCCATTTGTGGAAAAAACAGAACGGAATCGTGAACGGCAGACCCGTTTATGACCTCGGCGGGGGAAAGAGTGATTTCGGCGGTGAAATCCGTCAGATGATGCCGCCATATATGACCGACGGTGAAAACACGGCAGAAAGGCTTCTTGCCAACATGGACTATGCGTGCGTCAACGGTGCGGTCATCACACAGGAATACATTGACGGTAATCAGGACGAATATCTGCGTTCTGTCAGGTGCGACCGTCTGAAAATCTGTGCATTGTATGAAGAAAAGCCGCTTGGCGATATTGCAGGCTTTGACGGCATCAAGCTTTGCGCAGGCAGGCTGCAGGACAAAAATCTTCTCCATCACACACAGCCGTTTGAAAAAGCGAATGCAAACAAAAAATTCATTTCAATTGACCTTGCAGACGGCAACGAGCAGACCGCCATGCTGCAGGAAATTGCCGAACAGTTCCCCGATTTAAAAATTGCAATCGGACATTTCGGCATGGTCACAAGAGAAAACTGGCTTGATCAGATCAAGCTCGCAAGAAACAAAAACGTTTTCATCGAAAGCGGCGGCATTACATGGCTGTTCAACGATGAATTCTACCCTTATCCGTCGGCAGTGAGGTCAATTTGTCAGGCGGCTGACCTCGTAGGCTTTGACAAGCTGATGTGGGGCAGTGACTATCCGCGCACCATGACCGCCGTCACCTACAAAATGAGCCTTGATTTTATTGAAAAGACAAACGAAATCAGCGAAGAAAACAAGCGCAAATTCCTCGGCGAAAATGCCGTCAGCTTTTATAATTTCAAAAATTTACCGACCTTAACAAAAATCAAAAACATGGTGGAAGATTAAAAAAATGCTTTCTTTTGATTCCTTTTTGAACAAAAATCCGCGTGTGCAGTATTTTCCCGAATACGAAACCACGGGAGAGCATGACGGAATATCCCTTGCAGGCATACAGACTCTTGCGTTTGACGGGGCTGATTATCAGGGTAAGCACACAAAGGTGTTTGCCCATATCGGTTTTCCCGAAGGCGCACAGGAAAAAGTGCCTGCTGTGGTGCTTGTGCATGGCGGCGGCGGACATCCCGAGGATGTGTGGATCAAAAAATGGAACGAAAAGGGCTTTGCAGCCATTGCCATGGACACAACGGGATTTTTCCCCACCGAAAAAACAGAACACCTGTATGAAGGCTTTGCAAAGGGGATGCAGCGCGTTCTGGTGCCGCCTTTTGCACAGGACGACTACATCGTCGGCCCCGACAACAGCTGCATGAGCGACATGGATTTACCCTACAGTGAGCAATGGATGTATCATGCCGTTTCTGCAGTCATTCTTGCGCACAACATTTTGCGGGCAGACAGCCGTGTTGACAGCACAAAAATCGGCATCAGCGGCATTTCATGGGGTGGAATCATCACCTCGACCGTGCTCGGTTTTGACAGCCGCTTTGCCTTTGCCGTGCCCATTTACGGCGCAGGCTTCTTAAAAGACACCCCTTCCCTGCTGGCAGATGCATACGCTGCTGACGAGGCTGCCGTATGGCGAGCCGAAAGCAGATTTGCAAGCATAAAAACACCGATTCTTTGGCTGTGCTGGAATGACGATTGCTTCTTCCCCGTGCAGGCCAATTCCAAATCTTACCTTGCAACCGTTGCCAACAACAAGAATACCTGCCTTTCGCTGCAGCACGAAATGTTCCATTCGCACCTTGAGGGCTTCACCCCCGAGGAGGGCTATTGGTTTGCGCAGTGCATGATAAACGGCTTGTCCGTCCCTACGGTTTCTGCCGAATACAAAAACGGAAAAGTGCATTACACCTGCACCGCGCCTACAAAAGCCGTGCGGTTGTTTTATCTTACAGAAGAAATGCGCTTCACGGAACGCAAAAAATACAATCGGAACAATCTTTTCATTGAACAGGATTGGCAGATTCAACTGCTTGACCCTGCCTGCAACACAGCCGTGCTGCCCGAAAAAGCAACAGGCTGTTATGTGGAATTCACACTCGAAAACAACATGGTGCTGACCTCTCCCTATACAGAGCAGAAGGTTATTCCCGTTAAAGTGCTGCTTCTGCCCAAGTTTGAAACAGGCGAAATGACGGGCGACTTCCCCGGAGAGGCACAATTCTTTTATGAGCATTACTGCAAGGGCGGTGCAGAATACACCGTTGACGGCGGCTTTCCCGACCACAAATTATATGTCAGGGACGGCATTGCACTGTATGTGACCGGCTGCGCCAAAACCAACGCCGTGCTCGGGCTTACGGCTGTTGTGCACGATAAGCGGTTTGATTTTTCGGATGCATATTTTATCAGCATCGGCTGTGCAGGCTCTGCAGTGGGTTCGACGGTGATGGGCGATGTGTTTGTGATTACCGCTGCAGCGGATTTTGACCTCGGACACCATGCGGATGCAAGAGAATTGTCCGAACAGACCGAAACCACATGGTTTCATAATCCTGTTTATGATTCTGCGGCTTACAGAGTTCTCAATAAAAAATTAACCGACAAGGTGTTTGACCTTGTCATGGACACCCCTCTGCAGACCACCGGCAAAACCCGTGCCTTCATGCAAAGGGAATTCGGCAATGCACCGTGGGCAACCCGTGCCCCGATGGTTTTAAAGGGCACCACCCTGTCGGGTGACAACTATTGGAAGGGCATGCATGACCACCAAAATGCCGAAAAAATTGTGCATACCTACTCCCTGCCCGACCCGTTTGTGTGCGCCGAAATGGAGGATGCACCCCTCGCGGTTGCGTTGGACCGCTACGGTCTTCTTGACCGTTTCATAGCACTGCGTGCATCGGTGAATATCGATGTATTCACAAACGGACTGACCCCCGAAAGCCTGTGGGGTACACAATCGGGTGCCGCCTTTGATTCCGAGGAGGACCTTGAATCGGCCGACATCTTCCCCGTTGCCATGCAAAATCTTTTCGCTGTCGGCAAAAGGGTAATTGATGCCATCTGCGAGTCAGCACTGTAAAACAATTGACATTCAGCCGCAGTATTGATATAATATTATAATACGACAAAAAATATTTTTATTAACTATACAGGAGTCCCCCCACATGAGCTTCAATGAACAGGCGTTTCAGGGTGTAACATTCTTTATTTTAACCACCAACGAAACGCAGCTTCTGCGTAACACAGTTTCCGTTATCCGCAACACCTGTGCGAATGACGATATTGCAAAAATCGTCATTGTTGCAAAAAACAACACCTGTGACGGTTATCGGGAAGCAAAAGCAATCACACAGGAGCAAAAAGACGGCAAAACCGAAGCCTATGTGCAAAAATCAGACACACTCGAGCTGTGTCTGGCAGAGCTGCCGCCGATGGTGCAAAGCTCACACTTTCTGATTATGGCAGCCGACATGGAAATGCGTCCCGATGATGTGCACATTCTCATCGAGCATGCAAAGAAGCATCCGCAGCGCATTATTTGTGCTTCAAAATGGCATAAGGATTCCAAGGTCAGCGGCTACGGCCACCTGCATGCGCTCTGCAGCCGCACTATGAATACATTCATCAGCATTCTTTTTCAAAGAAAAATCAGCGATCCTATATCCTTTTTTCAGATTTATCCCTTGTCTGTTTATCAAAAATGCAATTTTGACAACCCGAAAGCTTTCATCTATGAATATACCCTGAAGCCCATACATGCAGGCTTTGCATACGAAGAAATTCCCACGGTTTACGGCAAGAGAACAGAAGGCAAATCCAATTTCAGCGCATTGAAGCTGATCAGCACGGCGATTCTTTTTTGCATAACAGCAATACGTATCCGATTCAGCCGTAAAAAAATATGCTGACAAATGAGGACAAAATGAAAAATATTTACATGGTTCAACCCAATTCAATATACGGTAATTCCGTTTATTTCCCGTATGCGGCAGGCTCCCTGATCGCGTATGCTTTCAGCTTTGAGGAAATCCGCAACGAATATCGGTTTGAATCATTTTTCTACAAAAAGGAAGACATCGAAGCAGCTGTGCAATCGTTGCAGAATCCGTTT
>JAZOWJ010000232.1:0-1970 GCA_045659125.1 Acutalibacteraceae bacterium | reverse complement strand
ATGAATTCGTGGTATCCGTCGGCGGTCTGCAGACAGACGAGATTGTGACGGAATATTGCATCAAGCAGGAAAACAGCAATTTCAAGGCTACCTCCACAGACGGTCTGTTCAGCATTTCCGCTCTGCACGGCAAGCTTACGGCAGACCTGCCCGTGCTTGTGTATGCAAAGACCAACAAGGGGCAAACACAGCCTGTTGAAATTCTGCTGACAAAGCTCAACGACGATGTATCGGATTGGGTGGATACCCTTTCCAATGCCTCGGAATATTCCTTCTTCGGCAAGGACTTCATGGCTGTCACCATTCCCGAAAGTGTTCCCTTTGTCGGCGGCACAAAGCTGTCACTGGCAGCATTTGAGTTTCCGTTCGGCGCAAAGGTCAAGGGAAATCAGGTTTACATGTCCTTCGGCTTCGATTTCTTTGAAAAATCAAAGGAAAATGACGAAGAATGGAAAACCGAATGGCGCGGTGTGAAATCCACCCTGAAGGATTACAACAAAAATGTGGGCAAAACCAAGGATGCATGGGAAAATTTCCAGAAAATGAAGAACAATAAGAACCTTGCTGACGGCATCCTGAAGGTGACAGACAAGACCACCAGTGTCGGCTTCAATGTCGGTGTGCTCGGCTTTGCGGAAGCAGAAATCAGCAACAACGGTGTGCAATTCACCGAAGTGGGCATCACCCTTGCCATTTCCTTCAAGGCAAGCTACAGTGTGCAGGCCATGGTGTGGGTTGTTCCCTGCTATTTCACCCTTGAGGGCGGTCTTGAAAACACGGGCCTTACCGTTTCGGGTATCGACAAAACAGCCGACCCCGATGTCCCCCTGCAGCTGCATGTGGACCTGCACCTGAATCCCTATATCAAGGTGGCAGGCGGTGTCGGCATCAAGCAGGCCATCAGCCTCGGTCCCTACGGCAAGGTTGTTGTGGATACCGACTATGCATTCAGAACGAAGCACCTGACTATGGACATTGTAGGCTCGTTGGGTGTTGAATGGCAGCTGCTTTTTGCTTCGGGGGATGACACTCTTTGCAAGGGCACATTCGATGTTATAGACAAATATTTCGGCAAATCACGGGGTCTGCAGGCACGCAGTGTGCCGTATGCAGGCTATGACCTTGCAGGTCTTGCCATGCAGGCGCTTGATGAGCAGACCGTCACATGGTACGGCAATTCGCCGAATCCCGTGTGTAAGGACAATGCACAGCTTCTGCAGCTTCTGCAGCAGGGCGGCTCGGTCAGCAGCTTACAGCTTGCAAGTGTAAACAACAGTCTGCTTGCAGTGTGGATTGACGGTGGAAATCTGCTGTATTCCGTACAGGACAAAAACGGGCAATGGACAATCCCTGCCCCGATTGCAGACGGCAGCAGCACAAATATGTCCCCTTCGCTTGTCAGCAACGGCACACAGGCCTTTGTTGTCTGGCAGCAGATTACGCAGGATGCAAGCCTGCAGAATATGCAGGAGGTGTTCTTCACAGCAACGGAGATCTGCATGGCGGAATTTGACGGCAATGCGTTTTCTGCAATGCAGCAGCTCACAAGCAACACCTGCTATGACTACCTGCCGACGGCATTTTTTGCAGACGGAAGGCCTGCTGTTTTGTGGGTCAGCAACACTGCCAATGACCTGACAGCAGCCGAAGCAAATTCCGTTTACAAATGGACAGACGGCAATGTGCAGCTTGTCAGCAGCAATGAAAGCTACATTCTTTCCCTTGCCTCGGACGGCGAAACGGTTGCGTTTGTCACGGACAACGACGGCAATCTTGCTGATTACTCTGACCTGATTGCTGTCACAATAGAGCATGCAAGCCGCAAAACACTTCCCGTTGCAGATGCACTCGGTGTTCTGTTTGCGGACGGTGCGCTATATATACACACGGCAGACAGCTTTTACACGGCCGACGGCACACTCGTCTGCGATGCAATCAACGGCATTCCTGCGGTGGTCAGCAACAGTACG
>JAZOWJ010000231.1:0-18157 GCA_045659125.1 Acutalibacteraceae bacterium | reverse complement strand
TTTCGTGTCCATTATACCTGATGGCTTACCGATGTGCTGAACCTGGGCTTACCGATGTGCTGAGCCTCCCGACTTACCGATGTGCTGAACCCGTACCCTTCGCTCCGATTATAGAGCATGAATAAATCACATAAAGGAATGCAAAATGCAATAAAATCAACACATGATGGTAAGATTATACAATGTTGATTATAAAGATTCAGTTCAAACTGAAATTTAAAACCGCAAACTGCAAATTGTATCTTCTATAATGGCAACGCCATTCCGATAATTTTGCATTTTGCATTCCTGCATTTTGCATTTCGGGCTGTTGCAAACAGCCCGATAAACCATAATTTAAAAAATTTTTTCTCTTTTCTTGCAACAAAAATCATTTCTCCTCACTCTTATAGTTGCAAGGGAACGGGAAAGAAAGGAGCACAGTTATGGAAAAAGAAGAAAAAAAGCTGATTTCAGCCGCAAAAAACGGCGACACAAAAGCGTTTGCAGCCATTTATGCCTTATATGCGCAGCAGCTTTACCGCTTTGCACTCTGGTATATGCATAACAGTCACGATGCAGAGGATTGTGTGCAGGATGCCGTGGTGCAGGCTTTCCGAAATGTGTCCTCCTTGCGCAAGGAGGATTCGTTCCGCAGCTGGCTGTTCAAAATTCTTGCCAATGTGTGCAAGCGCAAGCTCATCGAAAACAAAAATACATACACCGACGAAGCTGTGCAGGATAATCCCGACCTTTGCAAGCAAGAAAGTCCCGCATTTGACATGGCAGACCGCCTGACGGTGCGTGAAGCTGTGGCCACCTTGCCGCCCGAGGACAGGCAGGTTGTGCTGTTGTCCGTCGTTGCAGGCTACAAAAGCGATGAGATCGCCGCTATGCTCGGCATGAATGCTGCTACCGTTCGCAGTGTCAAATCCCGTTCTCTTGCCAGATTGAGAACGATGCTCAGTGAGGAGTTTAATTATGGATAAAAATGAAAAATTTCTGCATGAACTTGAAGAAATTGTAAGCAGGGAGGATCTTGCGCTTCCCGAAAGCCTTTCCGAGGAAAATATCAGAAAATTGCTCGACAGCGAACAGCCCTTGCGTGTTGTGAAAAACAAAAAAAGAAATCGTGTCATTGCAATCGTTGCTTCTGCTGCCGTGTTCTGCGGCTGTCTGTTCGGTCTGAATGCCATCATGCGCACAGCCAACACCGAGCAGCTGATTGATGTTGCAACCACCCAAAGTCCCCAGGCAGGTGTTGAAGCCCCCGAATTCGATTTTCTGAACGATACGGTGAAATATGAGGACATCAAAGCCCTCGCACAAGCCTATGCCGATAAAAATTCTTATGAATACACATACACATTATATTCATCAGATGAAAACAGTTCTCCCGTCAAGAAGTTTTTCGGCAGCATTTTCAACTTCGGTATGAAAACCGAGGATGCAATGATATATGAAGAAGCCTTTGATGTGGCCGTTGATATGGAAGCCCCTAAAACGGAAAATGTTGTCATTACCACCGCTGCCGCCAATGCCGTGATACCCGATACCGCCGCACCCATGGCACCTGCCGATGATGCAGAACGTGGCGAAACCACCGCAGACTCTGCTGCAGGTGCAAAACCGCAGCACGGGCAGACCAATGTGCAGGTCGAGGGGGTGGATGAGGCCGACATTCTCAAAAATGACGGTGAAAACCTGTATCTGCTCAAGGGCAACACTCTGCACATCATCCGTGCCTATCCTGCCGACAGCATGGCGGAAATTGCCACCGTTATTCTCAAAGAGCAGTTTGACAATGAGGTTATCAGCTACTATTACGCAAACGAAATGTTCCTTTATAACAACTATCTTTGCGTTATGCTCACCTGCGAATACAATAATTATACCGACAGCCGCACCATGGCGCTCATTTATGATATTTCCGACCCTGCCAACCCCACCTTTGTGCAGCGTTTCACGCAGGACGGCAGATATCTGTCCTCGCGTATTGCCAACGGAAAGCTGATTCTTGTTACCACCTACACCGATTTTTATACCTATGATTACACCAACAGCGGTCAGCAGTGTATTGTGCTTGAAGACAAGCTCATTCCCAAAACCTACATTGATGACAATGACGGTGTAGCCATCCCCGAAGCAAACTTAAGCATTGCCGACGGCAATCTGCCCACCTCTTATGCGGTTGTCAGCATGTTCAATATGGACGATATCAGCCAGCCTGCAAGCACGGCAGCTATACTCGGCGGCGGTGCAGAGGTGTATTGCACCAATGACGAATTGTTCGTCGCACGCCGTGTTTATGAGGTCATGGAGTACCCCTCGGCTGACGGTCTGACCGTGTCGGCATCCTCTTATGCTTCCACGCAGATTTTCGGCTTCTCCTTTGCCGACGGTGAAATCAAGCGTACTGCAACCGGCTGTGTGCCCGGTGAGCCACTCAATCAGTTTTCCATGGATGCCTGCAACGGCTATTTCCGTATTGCCGTAACCTTTGGCGGTGACAACGGCTTGTATGTGCTCGATAAAAATCTTACCATCGTCGGAGAAAGCGAGCATTACGGTGAAAACGAGCAGATCCGCAGTGTGCGTTTTATGGGTGATTGGGCGTATGTTGTCACCTTTGAGCAGACCGATCCGCTGTTTGTGATTGATCTTTCCGACCCCACCAAGCCTGTCATTACCGGTGAAGTGAAGCTACCCGGCTTCTCGGCCTACCTGCATCCCATCGGCAACGGGCTGATTCTCGGCATCGGCTACGGCGGCACCGAAGACGGTCTGGACGGATCTGCCAAGATTTCGCTGTTCGATGTGTCCGATCCGATGAATCCCACGGAGCTTGATGCCCTTGTGCATGCAAACGGTACCCTTTCCACCGATCACAAGGCATTCTGCACCGTCGGGGACGGCTCGTTTATGATTCCGATGTACACCTACGGCACAAGAACCGATGAATACGGCTACGAGATCTGGATGCAGGAATGCGGTGAAATTCTGCACTTTGCGGTGGAAAATAACCGCCTTGTTATCCGCAATGAGTTCAAATGCACCGAGCTTTATAGCAATCCCGACCGTGCGACCTACATCGGCAATGTTGCTTATGCCGTTTCGATGTATCACGAGCCGAACATCTATGCCTTTGACATGACAAGCGGTGCACTGCTCGGTAAGGTTACCTGTGCGTATGTGAATGCGGAATATGAAACCTCGGGCTGGAAGCACTATGTGGAAAACGAAGCCGAAACAGATGTCAAGGACGACGGCGAGCCGGTTGTGATTCTGACTACACCTGCCTATAATCCGCAGAACAAAGCCCCCGATGTTGTAATGACTACGGCGGCACCCGAATATGTCCCCGAAACGGCGGTTGAAGATACGGCGATTGCGTATGATTTGCCGATGACCGAAATTGCAATTGAAACCACCACCTTTTGGGAGGAAATTCCTCTCAGCGAGCCCACAAAGCCGATTGAATAAAAATAAGGAGCTGTTGCAAAACAGCTCCTTTTTCCATTTTTAATTTTTATTCTGCGATGTTGCCGTCGGTTGCATTACCGTCGGTTACGGTGCTGTTCACTGCGGCACGCACGGCATTCATATCAATATTGAAGTTGCCGTCCTTGACTGCATTGCGCGAGGAAACAGGTGCTTCTGCAAACAGGTATTCCGTGATGGTGGAAAGCACATTTTCAGGAGTTTCAGCCGTGAAGGAGCTGATAGAATAAACGGTTTTCTTGTTGCCGTCTGCATCGGTGTAGTCAGCTGCAAAGAAGCTGCTGGGTTCGCCGCTCATGAATACGGTCAGACAGTACATTTTGGTCATTTCTGCACCGGGGAAGGCAGCAACGAACTGTGCATAATATTTAGCTGCTGCGGCATTGACCTTTTCTGCAATTGTACGGATCTGGTCAGCGGCCTGCTTTGCGGATGCAATATCCTTGACGGGGGATGCATCGCCGTCGGTCAGCTCATCCGTGCCGAGGTCAATCAGTTCAATAACTGCATCGAGCTGTGCGCCGGCTGCAACCATGCCTGTCAGGTCAAAGAAGCCATCTGTGTTGTCGGCCGAGTTGATCAGAAGCAGCTGGGCGTCAAGTGTTTCCTTGTATTCAACCAGCTTTGCAGCTGCATCGTTGGCTTCCGAAACAAGCTCTTCCTGTGTGCGGGTGGTTTCTTCCTCTGTTTTTTCGCCGCATGCGGCAAAGCAGAAGACAATTGAAAGTGTCATCAGAACAGCAAGTACTTTTTTCATTTTTATTTTCCTCCGTAAATGGTTTATTCTTTTGCTGCGGCAAGGATTCTGCCCATGTGAACACCCATGGCGGATGCCATCATAAGACCTCTTGTCCAACCGCTTGAGTCGCCAAGGCAATAAAGACCCTTGACGGAGGTGTTGAGCTGCTTGTCCATGCGGATACGGTTGGAATAGAACTTAAGCTCGGGTGAATACAGCAGGGTTTCGTGCGATGCAAAGCCGGGAACGACCTCGTCCATGGCGTGAATGAAATTCACAATGTTTGTCATGGAACGATAGGGCATGGCTGCTGTGATGTCACCTGCAACAGCATCGGGCAGGGTAGGCTTGACATTGGAATGTGAAAGCTCCTTTTCCCATGTGCGTTTGCCGTCAAGGATGTCACCGAATCTCTGCACAAGAATGTGTCCGTTTGCGAGCATATTGGTCAGCTCACCGACCTTCTGCGCATATTCAATGGGCTGATTGAACGGCACCGAGAAGTTGTGGGAGCAAAGAATGGCAAGGTTGGTGTTCTGGCTCTTTTTCTCCTTGTAGGAATGGCCGTTGACAACGGCAAGACCGTTGTCGTAGTTTTCCTGGCTGACAAAGCCGCCGGGATTTTGGCAGAAGGTGCGCACCTTGTTGCGGAAGGGCTGGGGATAGCCGATGAGCTTGGATTCATACAGCACCTCGTTGACCGTTTCCATGACCTCGTTTCTGACTTCCACGCGCACACCGATGTCAACTGTGCCGGGCTGATGGGCAATGTTGTGGCTTGCGCAGATTTTTTCAAGCCAGTCGGCACCGCGTCTGCCTGCGGCAATAACGGTATGCTTTGCGAAAATATCAAATTCCTTTTTGCCGTCGGAAACACGAACACCCTCACAGACGGCATTTTCGTCGTCAAGCAGCAATGTCACGCATTCGTGCTGAAAATACATTTCAACACCGTTTTCCTGCAGGTATTTTTCAATATCATAATAAAGCTGCTGTGCCTTTTCCGTGCCGAGATGGCGAATGGGGCAGTCAACAAGCTTCAGGCCTGCCTTGATGGCTCTTTTGCGGATTGCCTTGACCGCTTCGGGATTGGAAACCCCCTCAATGTGGGTATCTGCACCGAAATCAAGGTAAATACTGTCGGTATAGTCAATCAGATCCTGTGTGAAATCTTCGCCGAGCAGACTCGGAAGATCACCGCCGACCTCATAGCTTAAGCTCAGCTTGCCGTCCGAAAATGCACCTGCACCCGAAAAGCCTGTTGTGATGTGGCAGTTGGGCTTGCAATTGACGCATTTTTTGGTTTTATCCTTGGGACAGTGTCTTTTTTCAATGGGGCTGCCCTTCTCAATCAGAACGATTTTATCCTTGCAGCCGTGACGGAGCATTTCGATTGCCGTGAAAATACCGGCAGGACCCGCACCGACAATGACAACATCTGTATTCATAATATCCTCCTTGGCTTGCTGTGATATTGTTTTTTCATAAGCATCTTATTTTATCACAAATCCTTAAAAAAAGCAATAAGATATTGTTGTTGTGTAAAACAGAATGAGGTTGACATTATCTTAAAAAAATGATAAATTAAATATATATATGCCTTTTTATAAGGTAAATCACAACCGGGCCTTCAGTCCGCAGGAGGAATGCAATGTTGCGCATCATCAGAAACGGTTTTTTCAAGAGTACAGTTGCTGCTGTGCTCGTGTTCAGCATGGTGCTGTGCAGTGGCTGTGTTTCTGTTGTTATCAGCGAAAAGCCGACCGAGGAAGCCACTGTTGAGCAGAGCTTTCCCACACAGCCTCCCGTGATGGCGGATGCAGACCTGACCTTCCCCGATGAAATTCAGGACTCGTATGTGCCCGGCAGCGATGCAACTCCCGTTACGGACGTAAACGGTGAGATTGTTGAGCCTGAAAAGGATATTGAAATAGACTGGGATACACGTGTTGTTATCGAAAAGGACCCCAATGAGCTGACAATGGAGCAGTTTGAGGAGCTTGTGGAGCAAAATCCGCAGATGACGGACATTATGGAGCTCATCGGTCCGTATGTCGATATTTTCGGCTTTGCTTATGACCCCACGCAGGATATTTTCTATTCCACCAAGTATCCCGTGCAGCGCATTTTCGGCTACAACACCCTGTATGATACTTTTTCTTCCCGTTTCGGGCTTTATTACATCACCCAGCGAATCCGTTTTGAATACGGCGGAAAATCATGGATGATTCAGCTCTGGAAAGGGCAGTACGGCGTGACCGTCGGCGGTGAAGTTGGTATTTATTATCGCGATTCGGGTAATTTTATCCGCCACTTTGAGGCTATTGCCGACGAGGACCTTGTTCTGATGGGCTTCCAGCTGTGCAAAAACGGCAAGCCGTATCTTGAACGCGGTCCCGAAAGGCACTGGTGGCTGACAGGCTTCCGTATTCTTGATGTTGCCGTGCCGACACAGCTGAGCATGGTTATCTACTTCGACTGGGAAAAGGAAGATATGGCAGATGCCTTTGAAAGCGGTCTGCACAATATGATGCTGACCGACATCACCTTTGTCCGTGACGGCACCCGCTTCTGGCTGACATGGACACTGTAAAAAGAGATAAAAATATGGATAAAAAGATAATTGCACAAAAAGCGCAAGAAGCACTTGCTGCTTTATACCCCGATGCGATCTGCTCACTGGTGGCAGAGGACCCGTTTCATCTGCTTGTTGCCGTGCGGCTTTCCGCACAGTGCACGGATGCGCGTGTGAATCTTGTCACCCCTGCCTTGTTTGCGAAATATCCAACCGTGCAGGCCTTTGCCGATGCAGATGTGAAGGATGTTGAGCAGCTTGTTCATTCCTGCGGATTTTACCGCCAGAAGGCAAGTGATATTGTCGGCATGGCACAGATTATCATCAATCAGCATGGCGGCAAGGTGCCTGCTGATATGGAAGCTCTCACGGCATTACCCGGTGTCGGCAGAAAAACCGCCAATCTCATCATGGGCGATGTCTACGGGCAGCCGTCTTATGTGTGCGATACGCACATGATCCGCATTGCCAACCGTTTAGGCCTTGTGAATACCAAAGACCCTTATAAGGTTGAGCTTGCTCTGCGTGAGCTGCTCATTCCCGAAACCAGCGGCGATTTCTGTCACCGTGCGGTGTTGTTCGGCAGAGATGTCTGCGATGCACGCAAGCCGAAATGTGAAGTCTGCACCATGCAGGGCTTCTGTGCGTTTGCAAACGAAAAAAAGTAAACCAAAATTTGCATTTAATTTAAACTTTCGGGCTACAATACTAAAATATACATATGCTTCTGTTTTGGGAAGCAAAGAAAGGACTACACAAACATGTCTTTACTCAGCAAGCTGTTCGGAGATTATTCTTCGAAAGAAATCAAAAAGATTAAAAAGATTCAGGAAAAGGTGCTTTCCTATGAAGAAACATATGCATCCCTGAGCGAAGAAGAGCTCAAGGGCAAGACCGCTGAATTCAAGACCCGTCTTGCAAACGGCGAAACCCTTGACGATATTCTTCCCGAGGCCTTTGCTGTTTGCCGTGAGGCTTCCTGGCGAGTGCTCAACATGAAGCACTATCCCGTGCAGATTCTCTGCGGTATCATTCTGTATCAGGGCAGAATCGCCGAAATGAAAACAGGTGAAGGTAAGACCCTTGTGGCAACTCTGCCTGCTTATCTTTGTGCGCTTGAGGGCAAGGGTGTGCACATCGTTACCGTCAACGATTATCTTGCACGCCGTGACTCGGAATGGATGGGCAAGGTTTACCGCTATCTCGGGCTGACGGTTGGTCTGATTGTGCATGACCTCGACAACGAGGAGCGCAAGACTGCCTATGCTGCCGATATCACCTACGGTACCAACAATGAAATGGGCTTCGACTATCTGCGTGACAATATGGTCATTTATGCTTCCCAGCGTGTGCAGAGAGGCCATAACTTTGCCATCGTGGACGAGGTGGACTCCATTCTCATCGACGAAGCAAGAACTCCCTTGATTATTTCAGGTCGCGGTGACAAGTCCTCCGACCTTTATAAGCTTGCCGATGAGTTTGCAAAGAAGCTCAAGGTGCAGCGCATCACCGAGGTTGATTCCAAAACCGATATGGAAACACTTATCGAGGAAGATACCGATTATGTGGTTGACGAAAAGGCAAAAACCGCAACACTCACCAAGCACGGCATCCGCAAGGCCGAAGAGCACTTCGGCGTTGAAAACCTTATGGACGGCGAAAACCTTGCTCTGCAGCATCACATCAATCAGGCCATCAAGGCACGCGGTGTTATGCGCAATGATGTTGAATACGTTGTCGAAAACGGTGAGGTTGTTATCGTTGACGAGTTCACAGGCCGTAAAATGCCCGGCAGACGCTTTAACGAGGGGCTGCATCAGGCAATTGAAGCCAAGGAAGGCGTCAGTGTCCGTCAGGAATCCAAGACCCTTGCCACCATCACCTTCCAGAACTATTTCCGTCTTTATAAAAAGCTGTCAGGTATGACCGGTACAGCTCTGACCGAAAAGGAAGAATTTGAAGAAATCTATTCCCTTGACGTTGTGGAAATTCCCACCAACCGTCCGCTTGCCCGTAAGGACTGGGACGATGTGATGTACAGAACCGAACAGGCAAAGTTCAATGCCATCATCGATCAGATCCGTATCTGTCACGAAAAGGGACAGCCCGTGCTGGTCGGTACTGTCAGCATCGAAAAGAGTGAGCTGTTCAGTAAGGCACTCAAGCGTGCAGGCATCAAGCACGAGGTGCTCAATGCAAAGCAGCACGAGCGTGAAGCTGAAATTGTTGCACAGGCAGGCCGTCTGGGGGCTGTCACCATTGCAACCAACATGGCAGGCCGTGGTACAGACATCATCCTCGGCGGTAATGCCGAATACATGGCAAAGGCAGAAATGCGCCGTATGCAGTATCCCGAGGAGCTTATTTCGGAAGCCACGGGCTTTGCCGAAACCGATAATACCGATATTCTTGAAGCACGCGAAATGTTCAAGAAGCTCGAGCAGAAATACAAGGATCAGCTTGCACCCGAGGCACAGGCTGTCCGCGATGCAGGCGGTCTTTATATCATCGGCTCTGTCCGTCATGAGGCTCGTCGTATCGACAATCAGCTGCGCGGTCGTGCAGGCCGTCAGGGTGACCCCGGTGAAAGCCGCTTCTATCTGTCTGCTGAAGATGATCTTCTGCGTATTTTTGCAGGCGACCGTATTCAGACTGTCATGGGTATGGTCAAGGATGATTCCATGGCACTCGAGGCCAAAATGTTCTCCAAAACCGTTGAAAGTGCACAGAAGCGTGTGGAGGGCAATCACTTTGCAGCCCGTCGTAATGTTCTGCAGTATGACGATGTTATGAACAAGCAGCGTGAACTGATTTACACACAGCGCAATCAGGTGCTTGACGGTGTGGATATTGATGCCACCATCCGTAAGATGATTACCGAAAGCATTTCGGATGCCGTTGCATTCTATTGCAGACCCGAAAATACACCCGACGAGTGGAATCTTGTCGGTATGCAGACCAAGTATGCATGGCTCATCGGTGAGGATTCTCTTCCCGAAAAGCGCAAGGTGGATGTTTACACCGAATGGTTGACCGAAAAAGCCCTCGCCAGACTGGATGCCATGGAGCAGCAGTATGGCCATGAATTGGTCAAGAGCCTTGAGCATAAGGTGCTTATCAACAATGTTGATATCCGTTGGATGGATCACATAGATGCCATGGATCAGCTGCGTCGCAGCATCGGTATGCAGGGCTATGCACACCGTGATCCCGTTGTGCAGTTCCGTATGGAAAGCTATGATATGTTTGATGAAATGACCACGGGCATCCGTGAGGGCACCGTGCAGATGCTTCTGACTGCACAGATTCGTTCCGAGGCTGATGTACAGCGCAGCCAGACCGTGAAAATCACAGGCACCTCCGGCGGCAATGATGAAAGTGACAAGAAGCGTCCCGCCCGTGCAGGTGAAAAAATCGGCAGAAATGAGCCCTGTCCCTGCGGCTCGGGCAAAAAGTACAAGATGTGCTGCGGCCGATAAATTAAAAAAGGAGAGTATACGGTGAACACAAATCCCGCTTATTCCGTCGGGCAGCCCTTTAATCCGCATAAGCCCTATGCAGCTGAGCAGAAAAAGCAGTTTCGTATTGCCTGTCTGCTCGGTCTGGGGCCGTTGCTGTATCTTGCAGGCAACAGCATTCTTTCTCTTTTTCTTGGATCTGACCCATCTGTTTATGACCGTTATCTGCGGGACGGCACCTTTTCTGCGGCTCTCGGAATGATACACACGGCATTCGACGTTTTTCTGCCGTTTGTTGTTGTCTTTTTTCTGCTTCGCAGGGTGGGTATTCTTACCGATCTGCCGTTGGGCAGGCCTTATGATTCCTATAATGCGTTCCTGGTGGTCTTTATCGGCCTCGGGGGATGCTTCCTTGCAAACACAATTGTTTCCTATCTGATTGTGATTGCTTCGGCCTTCGGCATTGAATCCTTCACGATGAACACCATGAATGAGATCGCAGTTCAGAATCCTGCGCCTGTTGTGCTGCAGGTGATCGGTTATGCTGTTTTTCCTGCCTTGTTCGAGGAATTTGCCTACCGAGGGGTGATTTTGCAATCCCTGCGTCGCTACGGGGACTGGTTTGCCATTCTTGTGAGCGCATTCCTGTTCGGCCTTTTGCACGGTAATATTATTCAGATTCCGTTTGCATTTTTAGTCGGCATTCTGCTTGGCTGGTGCACGGTGGTATCGGGCTCGATGTGGATCGGCATTGCCATTCATTTCGGCAACAATCTGCTGTCTGTTCTGCAGGATGTTCTTCTGCATTCCCTTGGTGAGGATGCTGCCTACGCAGCCATCTCCTCAATGATGCTGTGCCTGTTTGTGCTCGGTGTTATTTGCTTTGTGATTTTTGCAAAAAATAATAAAAATGTTTTCCGCTTGTGTCCGTCAAGATTCCCTTATATGAAGCACTCTGCTGCCCGTGTGCTGTGCGCACCGACCGTGGCAATTGCCTGCGCTTATTTCTTTTACAATATGCTGATGGATATTGACGGATTTTACGCATGGTTTATGCAAGGCATTGGAAATCTTTTTTCGCTTTTCGTTGCAGGGTAAAACATGAAAAAACGATTTTTTGATTTGCGAAAAATGAGCTGTACCCGTCTGATTGCAGGCGGCTATGCGCTCATCATCTGTATCGGCACATTGCTTCTGATGCTGCCTGCATCATCTGCTGACGGAGTTGGTGCACCGCCCCTGCAGGCTTTTTTTACCGCGGTTTCCGCAACCTGCGTTACAGGCCTGATTGTTGTTGATACCGCTTGCAGCTGGTCTGTGCTCGGGCAGGGAATCATTCTCACCCTCATTCAGATCGGCGGTATTGGATTTATGTCCTTTTTTGCACTCTTCACCATGGTCAGCGGTAGGCGCATGAGTCTGCGTGCAAGGGGACTGCTGCGTGACAGTGTCAATGCCGCAAAGCTCGGTGGTGTGCGCAAGCTGTTCCGTGTGGTGCTGCTCGGTACACTGGCTATTGAAGCGGTCGGTGCGGTGCTGCTCGGCTTTACCTTTGTGCCGCAATTCGGCGCAAGGGGAATATGGATGGCGATTTTTCATTCCGTATCCGCCTTCTGCAATGCAGGCTTTGATTTGCTGGGTGCCGATTTCGGTCCCTATGCATCCGTAACGGGGTATTATGATAATCCGTTTGTGCTGCTTGTGTTGAGTCTGCTTATTCTGCTTGGCGGCCTCGGCTTTTTCGTCTGGCAGGATATTTACGAAAACAAAACCAATTTCAAAAATTATTCTCTGCATGCAAAAATTGCACTCACCGTAAGTGCGGTGCTTGTGCTCGGCGGTATGCTTCTGTTTCTTATCAGTGAGCGCAATGCGAGCATGCAGAATATGCATATCGGACAAAGATTGTTCAATGCTTTGTTCTGCTCGGTGTCGCCGCGTACAGCAGGCATGAATAGTGTCAATCTTTCCGAAATGTCCCCTGCAGGAATCCTGTTGACTGATGTTCTCATGCTCATCGGCGGCAATCCCGGCTCAACCGCAGGCGGTATCAAAACCGTGACCGTTGCGGTGCTTTTTATCAGCGCAAGAGCCTCGCTGACAAACACCGGCAGCCGCAATGTTTTCGGCAGAAGATTGCCTGATGATACTGTTAAAAAAGCATTGTCCGTGGTGCTCATTTACGGCAGCATCATTCTTGTTGCCTTGTTTGCACTGCTGTGCATGCAGCCGTCTTTGAGTCTTTCCGACGGAATTTTTACCGTTATTTCCGCCATCGCAACCGTCGGACTATCCTCGGTTACCCTCGGTGAGGTGCTTCTGCCTGCAAGCCGGCTTCTTGTGGCGGCACTGATGTACTGCGGTCGTGTCGGCAGCATGTCCTTTGTGCTCCTTTTCACCGAAAAGAAAATCCCTTCAGCTGTTGTCAAGCCTGAAGAGGATGTGCTGGTAGGATAATTATGCAACTACGGGAGATTTAAGTATATGAAATCAATTCTTATCGCAGGCCTCGGCCGTTTCGGTACGCAGCTTGCAAAAAAATTCCATGAGCTCGGTGATGAGGTCATGATTATAGACCGCCATGAAGATCGTGTGCAGGCGGCTTTGCCGTTTGCAGATGAAGCACAGGTTGGCGATTGCCGCAAGGAAGAGGTCCTTCAATCCCTCGGCGTGGAGGACTTTGATGTCTGCTTTGTTTGCATGGGCGAGGAATTCCAGAGCAGCCTTGAGGTTACATTGCTTCTCAAGGAGCTCGGTGCCAAGCGTGTTGTCAGCAAATGCGGCAGTGAAATTCAGGAAAAATTCCTGCTTCGCAACGGCGCTGACGAGGTGTGGAACCCCGAGCGTGAGCTTGCTGCCAAGCTTGCCGTGCGTTACTCTGCCAACAATCTGTATGACTATTTCAGCATCTGCGAGGATGCCGGTGTTTATGAAATGCCTATTCTTCGCACATGGGCAGGCAAAACCCTTGCCGAGCTTGATATGCGCAACGCCTACGGATTGAACATTCTCGGCATCAAGGCAGTTGACGGCAGTGTGCAGACCATGCCCGGTGCAAAATATGTATTCAAAGAGAAAGATCATATTATCGCTTTTGCTCACCATGAGGTGGCACAGAAGCTGTTGAAAAAGATATAAATTTGTTTATTTTTCATTCATATAAAAGGAGAAACCCCATGCGCAGAACCAAAATTGTTTGTACACTCGGCCCCGCAAGCAACAGCGAAGCCGTCATGGAAGCCATGCTTAAAAACGGCATGAATGTTGCAAGACTGAACTTTTCCCACGGTACACATGAGCAGCACGGCGAAACGATTGACCGTTTTCGCAAGGTGCGTGATAAGCTGAATCTGTCTGCTGCTGTTTTGCTTGATACAAGAGGACCCGAAATCCGCATACGTCTGATGCAGAATGACGGCGCAATGCTCACCAACGGTGACCCCTTTGTGCTGACCACCCGCGATGTTGAAGGCACAAGCGCCATTGCATCCGTGACCTACGAGGATCTGCCCGGTCAGATGAAGCCCGGCTACCGCATTCTGATCGATGACGGTAAGATCCAGCTTCGTGTAGACAGTGTAGAGGGCACCGAAATCAACTGTACTGTTCTTGCAGGCGGTGAGCTTCGTTCCAGAAAGAGCATCAATGTTCCCATGGTATCGCTCGATATGCCCTATATCAGTGAACAGGATAAAAAGGATATTCTGTTCGGCATCGAAAAGGATGTTGACTTCATTGCGGCTTCCTTTGTGCGTCGTGCAGATGACGTGATTGCACTGCGCAGACTGCTTGATTACTACGGCGGACATGATATCCGCATCATTGCAAAAATTGAAAACATCGAAGGTGTCAACAACTTTGACGAGATTCTTCGTGAAGCTGACGGCATCATGGTAGCCCGTGGCGATATGGGTGTTGAGGTTGATTTTGAAAAGCTTCCCGGCATTCAGAAGCGCTTCATCCGCAAGTGCTATCAGTCGGGTAAGATGGTTATCACTGCAACCCAGATGCTTGAATCCATGATTGAAAGCCCCATGCCCACCCGTGCTGAAATCAGCGACGTTGCAAATGCTGTTTTCGACGGCACCTCTGCCGTTATGCTGTCGGGTGAAACCGCAATGGGTGTGGATCCTGCCCATGTTGTCAACTACATGGCAAAAATCGTCCGTCAGGCAGACGATGAAGCGGTTGAACTCAATGCATTCCACGGCATCAAGCACGAAATTGATTTTTCCGATATTTCCAATGCCATTTGTGATGCAGCCTGCACCACAGCAAGGGATATGAAGGCAAGCGCCATTCTGGTTGTCACCAAAACAGGCAGAACCGCACGCCGTGTTTCCAAGTTCCGTCCCTCTGAAATTATTGTGGCATCCACCCCCGAAAACAAGACCTTCCATCAGCTTTCCCTTTCCTGGGGTGTTGAGCCCGTGCTTGCACTCAATCAGGTTGAAAATGAGCGTCTGTTCCAGCATGCCATTGACTGTGCAAAGCAGACCGACCTTGTTACCAAGGGTGACCGCGTTGTTATTGTTGCAGGCATGCCCATCACCGAGCACACAAATTCTCTTCGCGTATTCAATATCTGAAAAAAGGAGCCTTTCGGCTCCTTTTTTGGTGGTGCTAATTATGGTTTAGCTTACCGACGAAACCCCTCAAAGCCTTGCCGCCCCTGAAAGGGGAGGTGGCGGCGAAGCCGTCGGAGGGGTTCAACCAAGTTTGCTTCAAACCCTTTAAGGAAGCCTGTTCTGACTCCATTAACCCCTCTGTCTGCGTTCCGCAGACATCTCCCTTTTCAGGGGCGACAAGGGGTGGGGGAGGTCAGTCTGTGCGTAACCTTAACAGCACGATAAACCATAATTTATCACTCCGCCACAACAGCATCGTTATATGTCAATATGGCAGTAATGCTTAACGGTGTTGAGAAAAAGGTGAACGAGTATCGTCCTTTTTCTGCAGTGCCCGTGTAGTCAGAAAACAAAACTTCTTCACCTGTCAGCCCTGCATCCTGTGCCATTGCGGCTGCATCATACTTGTTGATGTTGCAAAAAATTTCAATCAATAAATGTGTAAGGGAAAGGAAATCGTCTGTCGGTGCGGTGTCCTTTTCTGCTGTCAGCAGCAGCTGTGTGAGCTGTCCTTTTTCATCCTCCTTGCAGCTTAACAGCAGGTCTTGCTCTTGTGCAATCGAAAACGGTATGTGGTAATAACCGTTATAAAGTGTCACACCGTTGAGTGAAAATTCATACAGCTCGTTTTTCTCTGTGAGCCGCCGTGACAATTCCTGCATGCCGAAGCGAGATGGTGCACTGCACCCTGCACACAGAAAAAGCAGGATGAGTATAATCGAAATAAATTTTTTTGCTTTCATGGCAGAACTCCTTTGTACTGTAAATCAGAATTTATTTCTTTTCATACTATGTTTTTATGCACCAAAAAAGACCGATGCAAAAACATCGGTCTTTTACAGATTTTATTCATGGGTGAGCTGCTTGATCCATTTGAATCGGTTGACCTTAACGACGGCAACGGCACATTTTGTAATCTGGTCGCTCTTCAAAAGGAAAAATGTGACAGGAAGCGGCCATTTGAAAACAAAAGCGGAAAGGAACGACAACGGCAAAACAATGCCCCACATGAAAATCAGGTCATTTTTGAGCACGAATTTTGTGTCACCGCCGCCCGAAACAATGCCGCAAAGGCAGGGCGCTTCATACGACGAGCCGATAACCGTGACCGACAAAATGATAAGGAAGGTGTTTGCCAGTGCTGCGGTTTGCTGCGAAACATCGTAAAAAGAAAGAATCAGCCCCTTGCCTGCAAGCAGAATTGCACACGAAATGCCGCCGATGGCAAGAAACATCCATTGCAGGGTTTTTGCGTATTTTTTTACACGGTCAAGGTCACCCTCACCAACGGTTTTGCCGATGATAACACCTGCTGCATTGGATGAGGAAGCATACAGAACACTGATGACCTGATAAATCGGTGCCGAAATGGCGTTTGCACCGATGGCTGCTTCACCGAGTCTGCCGATGATGGCGGTCTGCACCGTCATGGCAATACCCCATGAGCTGCCCGACAGAATGATGGGCACACCTGTGCGGATGTAGTCACGCATGTATACCTTTTCCACGCTGAAAAAGTCCTTCGGACGCAGCTTCAGCTTTTTGTCAATAAACAGCACATAAACAAGCACAGTCAGCAATTCCGCAGCTCTTGCAGTGATGGTTGCAATGGCGGCACCCTTGATGCCCATTTGCGGAAAGCCCAAATGACCGAAAATCAGGCAATAGTTGAGGAAAATATTGACCACGAGTGCCACGAGCGATACTGCAAAGCCTATTTTTACGCTTTCCACCGACCGCATGAGAGCAATCAACAGATTTGTGACAGCGAAAATAACATACGAAAATCCCATGATTCGCAGATACACGGCGCCTGCTTCAACAATAGCCGTTTCGTTGGACAGCAGATACAGCACCTGCTGCGGAAATGCACTCACGATGAAGCCCAGCAGCATACTCAGGCCCGAAGCCAGCAGGAAGCCTGCCGAAAAAATTTTCGGAATCGGCTCGGTCTGCCGTTTGCCCCAATACTGCGATGCAATGACGGCAACGCCGTTTGCTGCACCGTTGACAAGCATCTGCAATAAAAACTGAATCTGATTGGCAAGGCTGACACCACTCATGGCAACCTCTGAAAAGCTGCCGAGCATGATATTGTCAATCAGGTTGACACTGAAAACAATAACATTTTGCAATGCCATGATGCCGGCAAGGCTGAAAAAGGTTTTGTAAAAGGAAGAATTTGCTTTTTTCATCTCGTCATTTCCTCTTTGCTCCTGCGAAATTCAGCATCATTGTAGCATATATTCAAAAAAAGAAAAAGAAAAATTGCAAAAATTTTTAAATTCTTTTCAAAAAAAGGAGAAAATCACCAAAAGAATGTTTGACAAAAGTATTTTTTTCGTTTATAATAATCTTGCATATACTATGAAAGGAGCCTGAAACCATGTATAACGATATGATGAACGCTATCCCCGATTTTGTCCATGTTCTTCTCTCCTGGCTGGAAGTCATTTTCGGCTCTCTGCTTGAATATCTTGGAATTATCGAAGTTCCCTCTCACGAAGGAACCGATGTCGGCGGCGAAGAAGCAGCTGAATAATCAAATCAACCGATAAAAACAGCACGGATTTTCCGTGCTGTTTTTTTGCTTTATAGGAAACTGCGTTTCCATAAAGCAAAAAAGATTATATGTCCCTCCTTCGTCCGCTGCGCGTACTCGGAGATGGACGATTCGAAAACGGTCGCCGCATTACGGCGAAGCCGTTTTCTTGTCTACTTTGAATGAGAATCCCCTGCAATATCTGTTCATTCTGTTCAAGTTTTTTCTTGTTATTGCATTATTTATTTTTCTGTGTTATTATTTAAATATATATGCAAAAAAACGGAGGGATACACAGTGGCTGAACAGCTTGAAAACCGCCAGTATACCGATGAACAGCTCGGTTATGTGTATGAAAACAGACGTTACGTCGGCATGAAGGAGACCGTCGGCTTTATCGTCTGGGACGCAACGCAGAGCTTTAACATCAATGCCTATACAAACCGCTTTATTACAAATATCGTAAAGGTTGACCTTGGTTATCAGACTCTTGCAAAAACCATCAACAGTGTATGGGATATTGTGAATGATATTTTCACTGCTGCCATTGTTGAAAAAACACGCACCCGTTGGGGTAAATTCCGTCCTTATCTGTTGGGGCTTGCGTTGCCCGGCTGTCTTGTTACCCTTCTTTATTGGTTCATGCCCATGCTTTTTGCAGGCAAGTCCGCCATGTCTGTCAGCAAATTCGTGTTCTATCTGTTGCTTGAAATCATGCGTGAAGCCGTCACCACC
>JAZOWJ010000230.1:0-3462 GCA_045659125.1 Acutalibacteraceae bacterium | reverse complement strand
TTTACCTGTGTTGTTGCTTTTTGTTTTTTCTTCCTGCAGTCGGCAGACCCCTGAAGCAATAACGACCAATGCGGCTCCTTCCTCGGTTGTGAATAATATTTACATTACAGACGACGGAATTTATACGGATAACGGACTTGTGCAGCAGCAAGCAACTGCTCCCGTAACAGCACCTGTGCAGACAGAGCCTGTTACCGTTGCTCCGACAACACAGCCCGCAACAGAGCCTGCAGAGCTTGCGCTTTCGCAGTATACGGCGCAGATGGTGCTTGAAAAAATCATAAGCAGTGTCAACTTTGCAAAGGAGCAAAGAAATTTTTCGGCGCATCAATTGCAACAGGTTGAAATCAAATTAACAGACTGCACCCTGTCATGGGCTGTGCCTGTCATCAACGGTGCAATCGGTGTTTTCAACGGACCGCATGATTTTGATTATGCATTTATAAACGGTACCTGTCCCGACCCGAAGGAAGATTATAAAATGAATGCAACCCCCATGTCGGCCATTCCGCCGTCAAACCGTCTTTTTGCACTGGATGCTGATGGTGTGATCGCGTATTCGGCCTATGAGGAAAACGGGGAATATGTTTATACGGTCACCTTGCCGTATGAATTTACCAATGCCGAAACGGCAGTACCGTATTATCATGCACAGGCAATGGATTATCTTGACCTCGGTGATTTTGATTTCGGAATCGGAGAAATCACGAATGCCGAATGTTATTATCCGGGTGCTACCGTCACCGTGCGCACGGCAAAGGACGGAACACTGCTGAAATATGAAGAAACAATTCCAATGTACGGCTCGGGTACAGGTAAGCTCGGCATTGAGCTGAGTGCTTCCTTTGAAGGCTCTATGTATGAATGCTGGACATTTGATTGGTAAAAAAGAATCGCAGGTATTGTACAACTGTGCAACACCTGCGATTTTAAATTTATAAGATTGTGTCAGCATATTCCTGCAGCTGCATCAGCTTTTCGCGAGGGAGTGCTGTTTTTTCCTGTAACGGATTGTAAAGCTGCAAGGCATCGTATTTTACGAAGCCGAGTGTGTGAAAGCCGAGCAGCTCCCAAGCTGTTATTTTATCCTTGAACGGACGCAAGATGTTTGCATATTCCGCAATGCTTTCCTTCTTGTCGTTGCAGTCCGGCACAATAACCGTTCGTATGCGTGTCGGAACATTGTGCTGTGTCAGGAAGGTCAGCATATCAAGTGTTTTTTGCAGACTGCCTGATGTATATGACTTGTAATCCTCTGCGGATGCAAATTTTAAATCCAACAATACGGATTCAGCTGCAAGAAGCACTTTTTTTACCGCATCGGTCAAAGGAACATTGCCGGAGGTGTCAATACAGCTGCCGATATCATTTTTACGCAGCTGCACAATCAGATCATGCAGTGCCTCTGCCTGCAGAAGCGGCTCGCCGCCCGAAAAGGTTACACCGCCGTTTCCTGCCTTCATGTACGGCTTGCAGCGCAGAATTTTTTTTAAAATCTGCTCATTGGTGTATTCCTTACCGGACTCGCTTGTCCATGTGTCGGGATTGTGGCAATAGATGCACCGCAGGGGACACCCTGCAAGAAACACTGCATAGCGAAGTCCGTCACCGTCTCTTGCAGCCAATGATTCAAATGAATGAATAAGCATATTACATCTTATCGTGGAAGGTTCTTGCAATAACCTCCAGCTGTTTGTCCTTGGTCAGCTTGTTGAAGTTGACGGCATAGCCCGAAACACGGATTGTAAGATTCGGATACAAGGTCGGGTCTTCCATTGCTGCAATCAGCTTTTCACGGTCGAGCACATTTACATTCAGGTGATGTGCACCCTGTGAGAAATAACCGTCCAGCACGGCAACAAGCTTTTCGCTTCTGTCATCCTCGTCAACACCGAGTGTGTCGGGAGTGATGGAGAAGGTGTTGGAAATGCCGTCCTGGCAGCAGGCATAATCAAGCTTTGCAACGGAGTTCAGGGATGCGAGTGCACCGTCGGCATCTCTGCCGTGCATGGGATTTGCACCCGGTGCAAAGGGCTCACCGGCTTTTCTGCCGTCGGGGGTGGTGCCTGTCTTTTTGCCGTAAACAACATTGGATGTAATGGTCAGCACGGAAAGGGTATGCTTTGCCCCTCTGTAGGTCGGGGTCTTGCAAAGCTCTGAATAGAAATATTCTGTAATCCACTGCGCAATTTCATCAACTGCGTCCTCGTCATTGCCGTATTTCGGGAATTCACCCTCGGTGATGAAATCGGTAATCAGGCCGTTTTCACCGTGCACAGGAGTAACACGGGCATACTTGATAGCAGACAACGAGTCTGTCAAAACGGAAAGACCGCTGATGCCGAATGCCATAAGGCGCTCAACAATTGTATCATGGAAGCCCATAATCAGGCGTTCATAAGCATATTTGTCATGCATGAAATGGATGATGTTCATGGTGTTGACATACAGTCTTGCCATCCATGCCATGTAAATCTTCAGTGCCTCAATAACCTCATCATAATTGAGCACCTGACCGTCGGGGAAAACCTTACCCTCGGGTGCAATCTGTGAGCCGTGAATTTCGTCCTTACCACCGTTAAGAGCCATCAGCAGAACCTTCGGCAGATTGCATCGTGCACCGAAGAACTGCATCTGCTTGCCTTCCTTCATAGCCGAAACGCAGCAGGCAATGGCATAGTCATCGCCGTAATCACGACGCATACGGTCATCGTTTTCGTACTGAATGGAGTCAGTGTCAACCGAAACCTTTGCGCAGTACTTTTTAAAGGGAGCAGGTAAGTTTTCAGACCACAGAATGGTGATATTCGGTTCTGCAGAGGGTCCGAGATTGTAAAGTGTATGCAGAATACGGAAGCAGTTCTTGGTAACAAGGGTTCTGCCGTCCTCGCACATACCGCCTTCTGAGCAGGTGACCCAAACGGGATCTCCTGCAAACAGATCGTTGTATTCGGGGGTGCGCAGATGGCGGACAAGGCGAAGCTTGATGACAAGGTCATCCATCAGCTCCTGTGCCTGCGATTCGGTCAAAGTGCCTTCTGCAAGGTCGCGTTCCATATAAATATCAAGGAAGGTCGTGATTCTGCCGATGCTGTTTGCAGCACCGTTCTGCTCCTTCTGACCGCCGAGATAAGCAAAATACAGCCACTGCACAGCCTCATAGGCATTTTCTGCAGGTCTGCGGATATCACAGCCGTATTGCTCAGCCATGGTCACAAGCTGACGCATGAAATCGAGCTGCTTTGCAATATCTTCCAGCAAACGGATGTTTTCCTCACTCATGTCAAGCTTGCCGATTGCCTCAGCATCCTTGAGCTTTTGTGCAATCAGGAAATCCATGCCGTAAAGTGCAAGTCTGCGGTAATCACCGATCAGTCTGCCACGGCCGTATGCATCGGGAAGTCCTGTCAGAATGCCTGCATGACGAGCCTTGCGCATGTCATTTGTATAGGCACGGAAAAC
>JAZOWJ010000229.1:0-7483 GCA_045659125.1 Acutalibacteraceae bacterium | reverse complement strand
GGCATTAAGATTAAGCCGATTGATAAAATTTATCCCCTTGCAAAATGGGGCTGCGGCAAGCTGCTGACCACCACTGTCGGCAAGGCAGGCAAGACCGTCAACCGCCTGACCGCAGGCAAGGCAATCGACAAAAAGGCCATTGCACAGGTGGCAGATGACAAGCTGCTTGATTATATTTATGCCATTCTTCTGAATGTTTTCGACGGCAGCAGAGACATGGACAAAATGCCTGCAGCAGCCAAGACCGTTGCAAAGGATGTTGCATCCCTGCCCGGCAGAATCCTGCGTAAGATCCCGTTCAAAAAGGACAAGCTGCAGGGTGTGCTGAAAATCACTGACCAGATTGAAGCCCTCATGCAGGAGCTTGTGTATCCGCACCGTAACCACCAATACACGGAAATTGAATTATAAAATGACAATCAAGCCATATATATTGAATCCCCCTGCACAATGCACACCCCTCACAGCGGATGCACTCGGCATTTTCGCAGCAGCCGTTTCATCTGCAAGCCCCTATGACAGCACCTGCATAGCCCTGCAGAAGCATAATTTCGGCAAGGTGCGGCTTGTTTTAAGCATCGGCAAGGCGGCTGTTCCCATGATGCAGGCTGCCTACGACACACTCGGGGCTGATAACATAGCCGAAGCCGTGCTTGTGACAAAGCATGACCATTTAAACGGCTTTTGCGCAGAAAAATGCACCTGCTTTGAGGCAGGACATCCCGTCAGCGATGAAAGCTCCGAAAAGGCGGCACTGTATGTGCTTGCACGCACCGAAGCCCTTTCAGCAGACGATATATGCCTTGTGCTGCTTTCGGGCGGCGGCTCGGCTCTTTTTGAGGCTTCACTGATTGCAAAAGAAGAACAACGGCAGATTACGGACACCCTGCTGAAAAGCGGTGCCGATATTTATGAGCTCAACTGTGTGCGCAAACGCATTTCCGCCGTCAAGGGCGGCAGGCTCGCACAGCAGCTCTCCCCTGCAAGGGTGTTCACGTTTGCGCTGTCCGATGTGGTCGGCAGCCGTCCTGATGTGATTGCATCGGGACCGACACAGGAGGACCCTGCTTCGGACGAGGAATTTTACAATACCCTGAAAAAATACAATTTACAAAACAACCGTGCACTGCAAAGCATTCCGCCCAAGGCGGTGTTTTCGGAAAAGCCGCATTTTGAAATCGTCGGCGATGTGACCAAGCTGTGCGAGGCAGCTGCAAGGACAGCCGAAGGGATGGGCTACCGTGTTGTCATCTGCGACCCCACACGTACAGGCGATGCAGAAGAAAACGCAAGGGACATTCTGCAAAAAGCATTGCAACACAGGCAGCAAAGCAAGGAAAGATGCGCATTCATTTACGGCGGCGAAACCACGGTTGTGGTAAAAGGCAACGGCAAGGGCGGTCGCAGCCAGCAGGCAGCCCTTTGTGCGGCAATCGCTTTGCAAAATGAAGAAAGCATTGTTTTTCTGGCAGGCGGCTCGGACGGCACAGACGGTCCGACG
Organism: Acutalibacteraceae bacterium; assembly: GCA_045659125.1. GTDB lineage: Bacteria > Bacillota > Clostridia > Oscillospirales > Acutalibacteraceae > RUG806. Next base: position 5,982 of record JAZOWJ010000229.1, on the reverse strand, counting down.
GATGCCGCAGGCGGTATTGTAGACGGAATGACCGTTGACAAAATCACCGCAAACGGCAAAAATGCTGCAGACAGCCTTGCAAACAACGATGCATACCCTGCTTTGCAGGCAGGCAATGCACTTTTGATGACAGGCCCCACGGGGACCAATGTCAATGACCTTATTTTAGTACTTACAGAGTGATACAAAAAAATGCAAACCGTAACAGAAGTTGATTACACAAGAAAAGAAGAATTTTACAATACCCTCACCCATGCATTCGGCGCTGTGGCAAGCCTTTTTGTTTTCATTGCTTGTCTGGTCGGTGCCGTGCGCATCGGCAATCCCATCCGTACCGCCTGTGCCGTCATTTTCGGACTTTCGATGATGATTATGTACAGCGCATCCACCGTTTACCACGGTGTGCGGCCGGGAAAAATCAAAAAAATATGCCGTGTTATTGACCACTGCATGGTATTTCTTGCCATTGCAGGCTGTGCAACCCCCTCGGCGGCATTGCTGTATGATTACGAGCCGACCGTGGCCGTTGTCATGTGGGCTGTTGCATGGGGCTGCTTCACGGCAGGCATTCTCATGGCAATCATCAATTTTGAAAAAACAAAGCCCTTCCGCCTTGCATTCACCATGCTTTCGGGGCTGACACTTTCCCTTGCGGGACTTCCCGCCATGCTTGAGCACTTCCCTGTCGGCACGGTTATCAGTGTATTCGGCGGCGGTGCGGCATACATCATCGGCATGGTGCTGTATGCAATCGGCAAAAGGAAGCGCTATTTCCACAGCCTGTTTCACATTATGGTGCTCATCGGCAGTGCGTTTCACTGCTTCGGAATCTGGTATTATATTTACAGTGCGGCTGCTCTGTGATAATATAAAAGGCAAAAGAAAAAAATATACAAAAGGATAGGTGTGTAAAAATGTCTGAAAAAATCTATGCACTGACCGGCGCGACCGGTCACGTAGGCTTCGCTCTGCTCAAGGAAATGCTCGCAAACGGCGACAAAACCCGCATCATTCTTCGCAAGGACCCCGGTTATTTTGAGGGTATGGATGTTGAAAAGGTCAAGGGTGACGTTACAGATTACGATTCACTGCTCAAGGCCTTTGAGGGCTGCGAGGTGGTTTACCACGTTGCAGGCTGTGTTGAAATCAAGGAAGGCTACGAAGACATGATTTATAAAATCAATGTCGAAGGCACCAAGAACGTTGTCAAGGCCTGCCTTGCCTGCGGTGTCAAAAGACTGGTTTACATGTCCTCTGTTGATACTTATGTTCCCCTGCCCGACAATCAGGTCATGACCGAAACCTACGATTATGACCCCGACAAGCTTGAAGGCGCTTATGCAAAGACCAAGGCAGAGGCTACCAAATATGTTCTTGACAACCAGGGCAACGGCGGCTTGGATGTTGTTGTTGTGCAGCCTGCAGCCTGCATGGGACCGTATGACTTCAAGGTTTCCTCTGTCGGCAGCATGATCCGTATGTTCATGGGCGGCAAGTTCCCCATCACACTCACTTTCGGCGGCTACAACTTTGTTGACGTGCGTGACGTGGCTCTGCTGACCCGTGCTGCTGCATTCAAGGGTGTTCCCGGCAGCTGCTACATCGCCTGCAACCAGATGTGCACGGTTGATGAATTCATTAAGCTTCTTGCAAAGGCCGCAGGCAACAAGGAGCCCAAAATCGGAATCGGCTACAAGCTTTGCTATGCATTTGCTCCCATCATGGAATTCTATTACAAAAAGGCTGACCAGACTCCTCTGTTCACCCGTTATTCCATCCGCAAGCTTTGCTCCAACTGCAACTTCTCCTACGAAAAGGCTGCAAAAGAGCTTGATTACCGTCCCCGTCCCCTGCTTGAATCCCTGCAGGATACGGTAAAATGGATCAAAGAAAACGAAAAGAAAAAATAAACCAAACCCCCAAAAACATATTATGGAGGCACAGTTATGACAGAAATCCTTACAAGAAACACAAGCTTTATTGACGAATTCGGCAGAGAAAGAATTTTCCAGGGCATGAATATCGTCAACAAAAGCCCCTCTCTCCCCGACTGGACAGAAGAAGACTTCCGTCTGATTGCACTCGACGGCGGTAACATGGTCCGTCTGGGCTGTGTATGGTCAGGCATTGAGCCCGAGCCCGGCAAACATAACCTCGCTTATCTTGACAGCATGCGTCAGGCGCCCGACTGGTGCGAAAAGTACGGTCTTTATGCGTTCCTTGACCTGCATCAGGACCTGTATTCCGACTTCGGCACAGGCTACGGTGACGGTGCACCTGCATGGGCTTCCTTTGACGGCGAAAAGCTCAAGAAGATTTATCTGATCTGGGCAGAGGGTTATTTCTTCCGCAAGCCCGTTCACAAATCCTTTGATGCATTCTGGAAAAATGTTGCCGTGCACGGCAGAGGCTTGCAGGATTGGTTCTGTGATATGCTGCGCTTTACCGTTGAATACCTCAAGGATAAGCCTGCACTCATCGGCTTCGATGTGCTCAACGAGCCCTTCCCCGGCACACCCGGCGGTAAGGTATTCCGCAATCTCATCAAGCGCATTGTAAAGATCGTTGCAACCGATCCGCGCTTTGACCGCAAAAAGGCTCTCAAGGAGCTGACAAGCGGTGAAATCATGAATTGCCTGGATTGCATCAATGACGAAAGACTTTACGGTCAGATTGTGGAAGCAGGCAAAAAGGAAATCCGTGAATTTGACATAAACCGCTATTATCCCTTCTTCAAGCGTGCAGCAGAAACCATCCGCAGCGTTACCGACAAGGGTATCATTTTCATGGAAAACTGCTATTATTCCAACCTCGGCATCCCCTGCTACACCCCGAAGCTGACCTACAATGACGGCACGGTGGAAAAGAATCTTGCTTTTGCACCCCACGGCTATGACCTGACGGTTGACACACCGCTTACCAATCAGGCAAGCCCGTTCCGTATTGACCAGATCTTCAACGAGCATGAACGCACACAGGCAAGACTGGGTGTGCCCGTGCTTGTCGGTGAATGGGGCGGCATGTACAGCGGTGCAGAGGAATATCCTGCACTCGAGCACCTCATCCGCAAATACGACAACAACAAGTGGAGCCAGACCTATTGGCACTACAACAACGAGCTGCACGCGGGTCGCATCGGCGAAATCCTTGCCCGTCCCTACCCTGCAGCCGTTGCAGGTAAAATCAAGTCCTACGGCTTCGACCGCAAGAAGAAGGAATTTGTTCTGCACTACAACGGCGATGCTTCCGTCACTGCACCGACGGAAATTTTCCTCGGCAAAAAGCCGACCAACATTATTTCCACCGCAAAATACACCCTCGAAGAAACCGCTATCGGCAACTGGGTGCTCAAGGCAGAGCCCACCGACGGCAAGAGTGTGATTGTGGCACAGTTCTGAAAATAATATAATAAAACGAGCTTCACAAAAAGTGAGGCTCGTTTTTTGTCGCTGTTTTTAAAATCATATCCGCAAAACTTGTAAAAAACGGAAGGTTTTTTTCGGATTATAACCGCAGAACTTATCCTGAAAATTTCACCCATCAGCCGAAGTGAAGCGGTTGACGGGTGTGGTTTAATTTTTAATAATATCAATTAGTTCTGCTAATTTTATTTGCTCTTGTTCATTCAATTGGTGCAGTGCGCTCAACAAAAACGGCTGCACTGCACTATCATTACCCTGTGAAAAGAAATATTGCAGTGAAACATCCAAAGCGGAACAAATATAAGACAAAGTTTCAACCGTTGGATTCTTATTTCCCAACTCAATGTCACGCAGAAAACTCTGCGAAATGCCCGCCATATTGGCAAGCTTGTTTGTGGTTATATTCCTTTTTTGGCGCAATTGAATAATTCTTGCACCGACATCAAATACTTCATTTCTCATATCCTCATTATAACCGCTATTGAGATAAAAAACCACATTTTTAGACTTGACACATTATCTCTTTAGTGATAACATTATATATATTACAGATTCATGTAATAATAAATACAACAAGAGAGAGGATTTCTATGTGGTTCATAGTCGCTATTGTAATTTGTGTTGTAATCGGTTATGTAGCTTACAATATAATTGATATGAACATCTTCGCTGAAAAATGTGAGAAAGAGCGTCAGGAACAGGAACAAAAAAAGATGATTTTTGAAGAAAGGCAAAATAAACGAAAAGCTGTCTATAAAGCACACTTACCCAATATATACGGAAGACTCACAAAACAAGAACTCGAACAAGCCTATTCGTTATTACAAATAATGTGTTCCAATGATTACGACTTTGGAGATCCGAATTTTTCTATGGAGACTATGCATACATACAGCGTAGCCCGCGATCAGTTAAAAGAATTGCTAAATTACCCACAATGGAACGTCGACAACAACTTAAGTGAAAGTCCGTTGTGGTGTAAGCTCGACTTGAACTATGTATATGAACTGCTTTATCGCTAATGCAGATTTTTATTATACTCAAAAAGAACACTTCTAAAAAAAATTATGACGATAACAAAAAATGCATTAAACACCATCATAATCGCATCAAACAGCACAGATGCAGAAATTGGTGGTCTTTTGGGCGGAGACAAAAACGGGCTCATAACAACTGTATTCATTGATTATCCGCAGCGCGATGCAATGTCCAGGTCTGAATATCATCCCGATACGACATTATTAAATGAACAAATCGCTCTCTGGGCAGAAAAAGACATCTCATTCATAGGAATTTTTCATAGTCATTTTTCAGGCTCCGAATCTCTGTCCGACGCAGATCAGTATTACATCTGTCAGATCATGCAAAGCAACGAAGAAATCCTGAAGCACCTTTATTTTCCTGTTTTTGTTCTTCCCGATAACAAATTGTATCCATACAAAGCATGTACCGTTAAAGGTAAAATTGTAATTAACTGCGAAACCTTGAAAGTAATTCAATGAATAATCTTGAGGCTTGACAAGTTTATTTAATACAATTAATTATTAACGGAGGTTAAAAAGATGAAAGAAATAACAGTAAAATTACCCTGCGGACATTTTGAAGTCACAAAGAACTGCACCACCTGCGTTTTTGCAAACTGGAACGACAAAGACAGTTATGGCAGAGTTCATTGCGATGGCGGTTACGGCGGATACAACCGTCCCGGAGACAGAAACGGCTGTTTCCACTGGAGAGGTTAAATAAAACAATCCCCGAACCGTAATCAAGCCCACAGGAATCCGTTCAGTGTTTCGGTTTGGGGACTCATTCTTTGTATTAGGAGGAATATAATAAATGCTTATTGGTGTTTTATTGATTATCGGTGTCATTGCATTTTTCACAATATTTATGGTACTGAAGTCTAAAAACAAAGAAATCGACAATGAAGCGCCTGTTACAAAACAATCGGACACAGCAACCCAAGAATCGTCACTGAGAATCATGTCGGAAAAAGAACACAAATTGATACAGGAAAACCCTGAATTGGCACTTTTTGAGGATGCATACAAAAATGCATTAAACGGTTCGAATGAAGACATGGAACTGATTGCAATATTCTACGAAGAACTTGGCATAAACGACAAGGCATTTTATTGGATGCAAAAAGCAGCAAAAAACGGTTATGCAAGCGCAATGTATTTTTTAGCCTTGTATTACGGCCAAGGAGTTGGAGTAGAAAAAGATACAATGTACGCAACCTATTGGATGACCGAAGCGGCATCAAAAGGCGATCAAAATGCAATTGATTTTTTGTCTGAATCTTTGCCCGAAGAAGAATTGCGAAAATTGGGCATTAAAAAATAATCTTGCAATATAATTATTCATTATCATCATATCAAAAACGTGATTGTTGCACAGTTCTGATTATTCACATAATGAAACACCCGCCGACCGCAAAATGCACTGCCCCAATTTGTACGGACAGCACAAAAAACACCCCTGTGGTAGAAACTATTAAAAATTAAGCGACATACTGACTTCGTTTTTCAAGCGGAGTCAGTTTTGTTTTTAGTTGGAT
>JAZOWJ010000228.1:0-17487 GCA_045659125.1 Acutalibacteraceae bacterium | reverse complement strand
CACGTTTCCCTCCCGAACCCAACGGTTATCTTCACATCGGTCATGCAAAGGCTATCTGCATCGACTTCTCCACAGCCGAAAAATACGGCGGTGAATGCAACCTGCGTCTGGACGACTCCAACCCGTCCAAGGAGGACGTGGAATATGTTGAAGCCATCAAGGCCGACATCGAATGGCTCGGCTACAAGTGGAACAACGTTTACTACGCATCCGACTACTTTGATTTTGTTTACGAATGCGCCATCAAGCTCATCGAAAAAGGCAAGGCATTCGTTTGTGACCTGACCGCAGAGGAAATGCGTGAATACAGAGGCACACTCAAGGAGCCCGGCAAGAACAGCCCCTACCGTGACCGTTCCGTCGAAGAAAACCTTGACCTGTTCCGTCGCATGACCGCAGGCGAATTCCCCGACGGCAGCCGTGTGCTTCGTGCAAAAATCGACATGGCTTCGCCCAACATCGTCATGCGTGACCCGGTTATCTACCGTATTATGCACGTTTCCCACCATCAGACAGGTGACAAGTGGTGCGTTTATCCGATGTATGACTTCGTGCATCCGCTGTCCGACGCAAAGGAAAGAGTTACCTATTCGCTTTGCACACTTGAATTCGAAAACAACCGTCCGCTGTATGACTGGTTCATCAACGAGATCGGCTTTGAAGAGCCGCCCAGACAGATTGAATTTGCAAGACTTAACCTCAACTACTGCCTGACCAGCAAGAGAAAGTGCCTGCGCCTTGTGCAGGACAACATCGTTACCGGCTGGGACGACCCGCGCATGGCAACCCTTTGCGGTATGAGAAGACGCGGCTATCCTGCAGAGGCTGTGCGCAACTTCGTTGACAAGATCGGCGTTTCCAAGGCAAACAGCGTGGTTGACTTCGGTCTGCTGGAATCCTGCGTGCGCGATGTTCTCAATGCAAGCGCACCGCGTGCCATGGCTGTCATTGAGCCGCTGAAGGTGGTTATTGACAACTATCCCGAGGACAAAACCGAAACCATCACGGTCGAATGCCATCCCGAGCATCCCGAAATGGGCACAAGAGAGGTCACCTTCTCCAGGGAAATCTACATTGAGCAGAGCGACTTCATGATTGATCCGCCCAAGAAATATTTCCGCCTGTATCCCGGCAATGAGGTCCGCCTGAAGGGTGCATATTTTGCAAAGTGCGAATCTTTCGAAACCGACGAAAACGGCAATGTGACCGTTGTGCACTGCACCTATGACGAAGCCTCCAAGGGTGGCGAATCTCCCGACGGCCGCAAGGTCAAGGGCACACTGCACTGGGTCAGTGCTGCAGACTGCGTGGATGCAGAAATCCGTCTGTATGACCGTCTGTTCAATGCAGAAAATCCGTCCGACGAATCCAACGGCGACTTCACAACCAACCTCAACCCCGATTCCCTTGTTGTGCGCACAGGCTGCAAGCTCGAGGGAGGTCTTCGCAACATCAAGGAAGGCGATGTATTCCAGTTCATGCGTCAGGGCTACTTCTGCGTGGACAAGGACTCCACACCCGACCACCTTGTTCTCAACCGTACCGCACAGCTCAACTCCTCCTGGGGTAAATAAAGATATAAGGAGTAAACAGACATGAAAACTCTTTCCAAGATTCTCATTCCCCTTGCATCTGTTTGTGTTATTTTTGCATTGCTGTTCCTGCCGATTCTGCGCATTTCGCTGGGCGGCACACTCATTTCCAACGAATCGCTGGGCATTGACGAATATAACTCTGTTGTTCGCCTTGCACAGACCGCAAGTGACGAAAACAGCCAGCTGCACAGCTACATTGAGCTGTTCAAGCAGTATTCTGCCAACAACGAGGGCGGTTCAATCAAAGACCTGATTCCCTCCATCAACTGGCTGTATGTGAGCATTGCCATGCTTGCACTGATTCTTGTGTTCATGCTGCTGATTGTTGTTTTCGGCATCTTCACCAACAAAAGAATGCTCACCGCAGGCTTTGCTGCAGGCGGTATGCTTTCCACCGTGCTGATGAGCAAATTCTTTGACAAGTTTGCCCTGCCCTTCGTGAACGGCACAATCAATGTTTCCACCCTGCTTTCCAAGGTCACTCCGAGCACAACCACCACGGCAGACGGCACAACGGTTGACCTGTCGGGTGCAATGTCATCCCTTTCGGATGCACTCAGCGAATCGCTCGGCATCAATCTGTCGGGTCTTGCAAACTCCCTGGTTTCGTTCAAGTCGCTTGAAATCAGCTTTGCAACCACAGGTGTTCTGCTTGCCTTCGGCGCAGTTATTCTGCTTGCAATCGTGTTCAACATGAGCATCAAGAACGAAAACGCAGGCAAGCTCTCCAAATAAAAGTATAGAACGGCAGTCCCCTGTGCTGCCGTTTTTTCAACTCAAAAAAGGAGGATATAAAAATGCAATTCATTATCAAAGCCGTCAGCGCGATTGTTTCGTTTTTTCTGATGATTCTCCCGTTTCTGCAGCCCCTGATCAACGATATTGATGTTGAGTTTTCTGTGGACACAGCTGCAGAAGGTGAAGAAATGGAAAACCTCATGCAGAGTGTCAACCTTTGGGAAATGGGCAACAGCTTCACCAATGCAAAAAACAATGAGGAATATGATGTTTTTGAATTCGTGGAATATGTGCAGCTGATGCAGTGCTCGGGCGGTAACGCACAGCGCGACCTGTTCAGGGATCCGTATGACACAAGTGTGCTCGATGACTACGATTTCACCCGTCTGCTTGACAACTGTGCAGGCATTATAAGACTCGGCGCAAAGCCGCACCTCAAGCTCGGCAATGTCCCCATGAAATACACCAAGGACTATAAAATCGGCGGCTTCGAGGTGAATGTGTATCCCCCCGATGATTATAATGTATATTATAATTACATAGCAGCCCTTGCACAGGCACTTGTGGACCGCTTTGGTAAGGAAGAGGTTCTCACATGGCGCTTCGGTGTGATGACCGAATACGAAAATGCCGACTGGTTCATGGCAAAAAGCGGTGATCCGCTTGAAACCGCAACCGAATTCTGCAAGCTGTATGACTACACGGTGCAGGCACTCATCGATGTCATCGGTGCAGATGTTTGCGTCGGTGCACACTCCATGACCGTAACGGAGGGTCTTTGGGATGAACGCATTTTCATCGATCACCTTGTGAACGGCACCAACCACGCAACAGGCAAAAAGGGCAGCAGGGTCAATTTCCTGACCGCATCGTTCTACGACAGCACGCCCGGACAGTTCACCGAGGGCTTTACCCTGCCCGAAACCGTGGCTCTGCTCAAGGATTATGCTGAAAGCATGGGTCTTAACGACCTGTTCTACGGTGTGGACGAGGGTCGTATTCTCAGCGGCAACAAGTCCGGCAGCGACACTGACCAGCTTCTCAATCGCACCACAGGCTACACATGGCAGGCAGCTTATGATGCAAGACTGTGGATGCAGGGTGTTGACAGCGGTCTTTCTTACTTCTCCTCGTGGAACTTCCTTTCCAACGGTCTGTTTGACGGCAATCCCACCGTCAGCTACCATGTTGCAAAGCTGTTTTCCGGCTTTGAGGGCATGCAGAGAATCAGCGTAGACGGCGAAAAGAAGATGCGTCTTCCCATCGGCAGCGAGGCAAAGGCCATGGCAGCCAAGGGTGAAAACGGCAATATCCGCCTGATGGCCTACAGCTTCCGCAATGATGTTGAAGCAACGGGCACCGTCAACATGAATTTCAGCATCAACCTGCCCGACGGCGAATACAAAATCGTGAAGTATTACATTGACGACAACTGCAACTACTTCGATGAATGGCTCGTTGACCGCGAAAAATACAACATCACCGACGACTGCTCCGCATGGAGTCCCGAGGATCCGATGCTTGACAATCCGCTGACCCTTTCCGCACAGTGGGCAAGGGATATCTATTTCAATGAGCTCAAGGCAGGCTATGCCGAAAAGGCAAAACTTGTTCCCGTAGAAGAAAGTGTTACCGTAACGGACGGACAGCTTGTGCTTGACGAAAGCATTGCCCTGAACACGGTAGTGTTTGTTGACATTCTTCCGAACTGATAAAGCAAGCAAAAAAGCAAGGTCGCATGACGTGACCTTGCTTTTTATATTTTTTACCAAACTGAAACCATAATTTACGTACCCAATTCTTATGCTGTCAGCATTCCGAACAGGTTGCGGATCCATGCAATGAGAAGTCGGAAGAAGCTCATGATTTTTTCAAGCGGACCTTGCGGCTGCTGTGTTGCCCATGCTTCCGTATGGCAGTTTTCCTCGGTCATGGCCTGTGCGGTGTCCGTATTCGTATCATACACAATAAACTGCGAATACTCAAAATCATCAACCGTCATCTGATGGTCAGCAGTCACAACATCATACAGAATCTTCATTTCGTAGGAAGTCCAGTTGGAATGCGTTGCACCCTTGATGAACCATGTGTAATCGGGGAACATGCAGGTGGATGCATCAATCTGACGATCGGGGGAAATGTATTTCTGCTTGCCTTCTGCGGTGCGCTCGGCAATGTGCTCCTCGGACAGAGTTTCGTAAATATCAACTGTGGTTGCGCCGAAGGAGGAACGGTAAACGGATGCAATCTGGTCTGCAATCATGTCTGCGGATTCACAGACAGGAATCATCTGGCTGCCGTATTTGGACATAATGGCAAGATTTGCACCGCTGTCCTTGATGCTCTGCATAATCTGCGGAATATTCTGACGCACAAGTGTGTCGTAATTGACAAGCTTTTCAATCAGACCTGCATATTCGGTGCGCTTTTCACTGCCCTCGGGCCCGAATACATACTGCAGAGCCGTGCTGAAATCCTCTGCAGTGACAGCCGACCAATAGCTCGGCCATGTGAAGAAGGTTGAAAGCGCAAGTGCAGAGGTTACCCCTTCAACAATGCGGTAATAAAGCATGATTTTTGTGACCCCTACAACACCGTCAAGCAGACCGCTTTGCGTTGCAAGCTCAATGGTCTGCAATGCAAATTCACCCACATCGAAAAAGCCGTAGCTTGCACAGTCGATCAGCACCCGTTCAATGGCCTCTCCGTTGACGGCAAATTTGCCGCTGATGCATTCACTGAGTGCCTCCGAGCCATAGCTGACACCACCGTCAAAGGCAATGCCGTGTATGGAATCCATGCCGTATTTTGCGATGTATGCAGACACGACCGAGGTGCCCAGACAGCTGGAAATGATGCAGACCTTTTCATTTTGCGTGGTTTGCTTGATGGCTTCCACGAATTCATAAAAATCATCCGCAACGGCAATCGGGTCCAGTCGCCAGTCATAATTAAACCAGTAATCGTTGTACGAATAATAGCCCTTGCCGATTTTTTGTCGGTTTTTTTCAGATTTTCCACCTGCGCAAGCTTGCTTTGCGACAAGCCTGTGCCGGGAATCGGCTCACCGTTGCAATCCAACAGTGCATCACCGAACATTTCGCCGATTTCCTTTTCCAATGCTGCATAATAGTTATCCCACTTGTTAAAGAGAATGCCTTCCCTCAAAAAGGGCATAAGAATATTGATGGCAGCATCCATGATTTTGTTGTCTTCTTCGTTTTCTTCATTGCTGTCTGTTTCCAGCAGACCTCTGAAATGCATAATGCGCTCACCCTCGGCATTATAAAGCGGCTCACCGTCACCCGAAATACGGATAACCGGAATCTGACTGCGTGTTTCATTGACGTTGGTGCCTGCGCAGACGGGTATGACCGTCATGGCGGCCAACAGAACAGAAAGAAGAATACACCATACCTTTTTCATCATTTTTGCTCCTTTCGCAGGTTTATAATGACTATGGGAAGTTGAGAAGGTGTTTTTCACACCTTCTCAATACCAAATCTGCGATTTGGTGTCAAATTTTCTTAAAAAATTTGACAATAGTCATTGCAATGAAAATGAGCACAATTAAAATTATTTAATTTTAATTGTGCTAAGCCGAATATTCGGCTTGTTGAAACGCATTTCTTGCGTTTCAACTCTCATTATTCATTATAATGAATATATTGTAGCATTTTTAATTGGTATTTACAAGATTTTTTTGGATTTACCCGTGAACTTTGCGGTGCTTCCGAATCAAACCAAACAAGGTGCTTCATCAATATACAATATAAATCGGTTCGCTGCTTACCTTGATCCTGCGGCCAATTTCCATTTCATTGCCGAACATATCAAAGGCACGGTAATCTCCTTCGGGGGCTGAAATTACGGTGCGTTCACCAAGACTGTAATATACTTCAATTTTATTTCCGTTTGCCTTGTATTCATCAATCACAAGGTTCTTTTCGTTTGAAATATTTTTGACAAAATCCGCATTGCCGAGAAAACGGATAACCGTTGCATAGGCAATCACAGCTTCGGTGGGCTGCAGGTATTCGTTGAAAAACGCAAAGTTATTGATATCGTTTTCGGGTGTGACGGTTTTTCTGAATGCAAAGCTGACAAAGCCCTTTGCTCCTGTTGAACGGGTATAGAGTGCCTTGCAGGCAATGGTTGCCGCATCCGTACCGCCCACACCGCTTTCACTGTTGATCCCACCGCCCGGAAGTCCTGCAGCTTTTGCAAGAGTGAGCATTTTGTTCACATAATCATAGTAGCTGTCAAGACCGTCGTGTTTATGATAGCCGAAATTGTCGAGCAGATTTTTGTTCATAAGCGCTGCGGATTTCTGATAAAAAACAAGATTGCTTTCTTTTTCGGCAACGGCAAGACCGCCCGAATAAACATAGGCAGACGGATTTGCGGATTTAATGATTGATGCTGTTTTTTCAAGAATCGAAAAATATTCCTCGGGAGTGCCTGCGAAGAAATGCCAGTTCGGCTCGTTCCAGATTTCCCACAAGATATCGGCATGATCGGCGTAATGTGCTGCAACCTTACTTGCGAAATCCGACCATATATTTTCATCGGGCGGATACGTCCAGCCGATTGATTCATCGTAATTTTCCTTATACTTATCTGCGGCAGACCATTTTCCTGCATTGAAGCCGAGAATCCAGTTGTATTTCATACCTCGCTCATTGACCTTGCCGACAAGGTAATCCTGCACGGAGAAATCGACTTCACCATAAGGCTCCCTCTGCATTGCTCCCCAACCGACGCTGTCTTCACGCACAAGATTAACACCGAGATAGAGAGCAGCATCAAGTATTTTATCTACTGATTCTTCAGCAGTGTAATGCGGAAGCTGAAATCCCTCTCCCCATGTGTAAGCACGGGTTATATACGGCTGAATTGCGTAGTAAAAATTATCACTTGCCTGCACATTTTTCGGAAGCACACCGATATTGAAGCTGCATTCGCTTCTGTCAGGCAGATTGATTGTAACAGTAAAAATTCCGTTTTTTGCGGAAGAAAAAGCAAATATGTTATACGGAGCATCCGAATCCAAGCTGACATATCCCCGCTTTTTAAAGCCTGTCTGCTCACTTTTTACGGAGATTTTTGCTCTTGTGCCGTCAACAGCTTCATCAAGGCATTCAACAACAACCTTGATTTCATCGTCAGGCTCAAACAGATTGCCATCCCCCACAACACCAAAACGCAGGCTTCCGTTTTCACCGTTTATGCAGTATTCGGTTGCCGTGTGCGCTTGTGTTATAACAAGCTGCTTTTCGCAAAGCAAGCCGACAAAAAACATATCAATTGCAAATACAACGGATAATAAAAATGAAATAATTTGTTTCATACCGTTCTCCTTTATATCAGTTGTGCAAATTCTTATGTATTGAAGCAATTATATCACTTACAATCGGGTATGCGCTTGCCTTCATCAAAAATCAACAAGTGCATGCTTCTTTGTTTTTTCTTTATTTTCTGCAAGTGTCCCAACCGCAGCAATAAAAGATTTCGCCCGATTCAGGCACAGCATCCGAACAAAGCCTTGCTTCTTATCTTATTTTGAATTCTCTTCCTTAACAAAAACTGCAATATACAATGCATATCCGCCTGCAATAATTGCAATTAAAATGCCCGAAAAAATTTGCCTTTGCGGTGTCATAACCGCTTCATTCGAAAATGCACTCAAGCCGTTAAAAGCACTGTGCGTTATAATACAAGGCAGCAGGCTCTTTGTTTTGTGATAAATCATCACAAACAAAAATCCGACAGCCACGGCACTTATGATCTGTAATATATTGGATAATAAGTCTGTCCCTGAGCCGTTTATAAGATTCACAATATGTCCGATTCCGAATGTGATGCTTGAGATAATAATCGCTGATTTCACACCATTCACAGCCATTGCTTTAAACAAAAAGCCGCGGAAAATCATTTCCTCAAGAAAACCGACACAAAGCATGGACAAGATATACAGCAACACTTCTGACGGAGCTTCATGCAGCACAACACCATACCACAAATTGGCGGTCAGCAGAACAAGCAGCGGAATGTAAAACAGCATCCTTGCTGCGGAAATCCGAGGCTTGCAAAGACCATATTTTTCAAGCAATCCGTTTCTTTTTACAAAGAAAAATAATACCGCAGACAATGCGATCAATACAGGTAAAGTAACAATCTTTGCTATGCCTGCTTTTGCCGATATATTGTCTGCTGCTGATGCGAGTATCACATATGCAACAATCCATGCTATTGCAAAGCAAATTTCACTCTTTTCATATAATTTTTTTATCAAACATTGTCCCTCCCTGTCAGATTTTTATCCGTCAAGATAATTATATCACACCCAATCTGAAATTACAATCATGTGCAGGTGCACAAAATCAAAGCAAAGCATTGCATATCTCAATTCCGCAAGGAGGTGCATGGCAGCAAGAAGGCAGGTATGCATGCTTCGTGTGATGATATACCATCGCTTATGCAATGGATAAAAAAAAGGGCAAAACGCATAAAACGAAAAAAACAAGGGATTCTTTGTTAAACACAGAACAAAAGAATCCCTTTTTTGAGAGTACCGCACAAAAATGAACCGTATTAAATTCAATTACCAATCTCTGTTCATAACAGCAAAGGTCATTCTTTCCTGCAGAGCAGGTCCGCCGTGACCCGTACCGAAGCCGCCGTGGTCACTCGTTACAATAATGAGCCAATCTTCAGTGCCATAGGTTTCTCTTTCTTCAATGGCTTTGATTAACGCATATCCGTATTCCTCTTCTGCCCTGAAGCCGTTTTTGTACAAAGGATTATTAAACGAGAAACCGTAGTTGTGACCGGCAGAGTCTGTGTTTTCATAGATTGCAAAAACGAAATCAGCACAATCCTCGCTTGCCACCTCTTCTATAGCATACTCGTGAACGCCTTTATTATCACTGCAATGACTAAAATCAACATCTATACCGTTTTCTTCGCAGTATGCTTTTTCTGTGTTGTATGTTGCATTGTCATTCACAAAGTGACCCTTCCATCTTGTGATGAATGCTGCATTGTCGATAACATCCTCTTCAATAAGGGATGTCATCAGTGTTTTGGGCTCGAGCTCCTTCGTGATGCCGTTGCCGGTAATACCATGTTCATCCGCCCATGCACCTGTAAGAATTGAGCACCAGCCGGGAGCAGTTGATGTTGCCTGCGTATTTTCTGCAGGGTAATTCACACCACCGCAGTAGAGCAGGTTGATTGAGGCACCATTTGCAAGAAGATAACCGATAGCGCTGTTTTCTGCCTGCACCTCAGCGAGAATGTCTGCACGGCAGCCGTCATAGCCGATCAGCGCTACCTTCTTTTCTGTTTTTCCTTCGGAAAGCTCCGAACGAAAATGAGCGGTAATAATTTCATAAAGGTCCGTCTGCGGATATGCAGCTTCAATGGTGTTCTCATAACCGACTGAAGCCACATTCTGTCTGAATGCCTCTTCAGTGTCCTTGGGGTCAGTGAAATATCTTGTGAAATACAATGCAAGAGCACCTGCAATAAGTCCGAGCGCAAGGACTACGCAAACAACCGTAAAAACAATCTTTTTCTTATTTTTCATAAATTTTCTCCTTTGGCTGATTTTTCTGAGGAATCTCTTTGATAATTTTAGCATTTATTTTTACTCTTTTCAAGTAATCCGAAACAATTTCTGCTGATTGCATGCGAATGCCTCGGATCGGATAACAAAAAAAAGAGAAGCCGTTTCAAGCTTCTCTTTTTTGGTGTATTTTAAGATCTGATTTTCAACATACAAGGCTGTGTGCTTATAAGCATACCATTCTTACTTACTGAAACAATTGCGCAAAAATGCAAGCAATCGTTCAAAAAACGCGCAAATGGCTCGCCAAAGTCTTGCAAAACAATTCTCTGTGCCATTGTCAGGAGCTTCGGGAGCGGGAAGCTTTTCGCCTTCGGTTGCTGCGCAGGTTCTGCAGGTTCTGGGTGCTTCAGTGGTTGCATCTTTCCAATCGTGTCCGATGGCTGCAACCGTTTCCTGTGCCACAAGCACTTCACCGCACTCCCCGCAATGCTTGCCTTGCGTAAGACCCGTTGCTGTGCAGGTGGGTGCTACCGCTTTATCAATCACTTCGGTATGCACGTGATTTTTTTCCCAAACGGCATTGTACACAGCATCGCCATTGACATATTCGGAAATTTCCTTATCCCAGCCGACAAAGGTATAGCCCTCTCTTGTGGGATTTTTGCCGAAGTCGGGCGTGCTTGTATTATATTCTCTCACAAAAACTTTGTCCGGGAAAATGGTTTCCCCTTCCACACCGTCAGTGTAAATGACACTATAGTTCATAGGAATCCATTTCGCATACAAGGTAACATTTTCAGAAGTGCCGCCTGCGATTGCCCAAACGGGAGTGCCCTCAAACCTGGGGTCGCTGTACCAGGCAACAAAGCTGTAATGCTCTCTTGCAGGCTCATTGAGAAGAAATTCATCCGACATTGTGAAGGAATCGGGATTGCGGCTGTTGTTTGTGCCGCCGTTCAGGTTGTATGTGATGGTATAAGCCTTTTCCTGACAAACGGCTTCGCTTGTATCCTTTTCGGGAATTCCGTTTGCGGCAACCGTCAAAACAAGTGTGCGATCCCTTACAGAGAAGCTGTTAATTGCTTCCATCCAACGGCTTCTTCTGATTCGGAAGCTGTAAGCATTGTCATCGGTTTTTTCAAGCTGATTGAAATAAAGTGCACTGCCGTAATCGGACTGCGTTGCCTTATCATAGAGTGCAACGGTCAAAAACTGCGCATTGGTGTCAGTGATTGAGAAAGTAACATCAATATATTCGGGGTCATCCGCCTGTCGGACATCAAAGGCTTCAATCGTGATTACGTTTTGCACCTCTAATTTAACCTCAAGCTTCGGCTCGTTTTCATCCGTTATGCAAACCGCATCGCACAAGGGGTTGAATGCTGCATATCCGCTGACATCCCTGACCACAAAAGCCATAATCCTGTTGTTAAAGTTCAGGGCGCTGTTTTCAAGCGCAATTTCGCTGTTGTTTGTAACAGGATAATATTCCATGCCAAGGAAATCATCACCCTCGTATTCAGCCAGAATAAGATATGCATCGCCGCTGAAATTATACACGCGAAGAATGTCATCCTCTGCCGAAATAACGGCATTGGAGGTTACGAGATATTTATAGGTTGCTACCTCGCTTGTCATGCCGTTATAAACCGCAATTGCCTTGATGGTAACCTCATCATACTCATTCTCGCTGATCCAGACCGGAACGGCCAATGTATACTCTGTGCAATTTCCCGTGCCCGGAACAGGATCGGAGCCGTCCTTGGTGTAATAAATTTTAACCGAATCGTTATTGGAGGTCAAATGCACATTGATATCGCGATTGTAGGTTCCGCTCGGATAGCTTGCAACAGGTGCAATGGGTGCAGCCACAATGTCGCCGCTTGCATAGAAGCTGTCATAGCTTCTCGTCCATGCACAAACAACATCATAATAGTGCGTTTTAAAAATATTGAAGATGTTGTATGCCAATGTTCCGAGCAAATTCTGGTTGGTGTAATCATAGTCATCGCCGACAAAATCCAGAAGGAAGTCTGCAAGAACGAAAAAGGATGTTTTTAAGGTCTTTATTTCTTCCGGATTCAGAACAGACGCAACCTGCTCCTCGATTCCGACTGCAGACCAAAGCTTGTTAAACTCCTCATTCTTCTTGTCAATTGAAAATTCATTCCATACGCCGATGATATCCCAATAAATATCATTGGTGTCGATGCTTGTCATAATGGCATCCAGATCGAGCGCATTCATGATCTGCTCCTTTTTGTAGCTGTCCGTGCCAAAATAGAAGCTCATAATGTTTATAAGAGAATCCTCGATTGTCAGCACCGTATAGTTTTCTGATGCCATGTCGGAAGGCTCTGTATCATAGCATTTAATCAGCAGCTTGCCGTCTTTCTCATACAGATACCATTTATAAGTTGACCAATAATGGCGAAATCCGTACCAATTCACGGAATCCTTGTTATAAACACTTCCCGAAGCATTGTTTGTTAATGAATATTCCAGCAGCTTTTTAAGAAAAACGGAATTCCATTCTGCCGCAGTTGTGTAGTCCGGTGATGACACCTCCTGAATAAGGTCAGCACCGAAAACAGATGTAATGTATTCGATTGTTGCCTCATGAAAATAGTCATCAAAAGAAGTTTCGGGGTTTATAGCCGCAAGCTGAACGAGCATTTTATCCTTCTGCGCATAATATTCATTTGTTTCAATATGATAAGACGGAATCGAGTGATCCACACCGTAGCGGATAAATCCCATCTCTGCCGGTCCGACAAGGGGGACGAGATCCGTTGCATTTATTACGCAATGAATATTGGCATAGGTGAGTCCGTCCTGCAGTTCAGCGAAAACACCCCCCTTGGGTGCTTCAAAGCAATAGGCATAAACGTCGCTTTCACCGTATTCATCCGTCAGTCTTTTTGCCACCAGGTTCGTTGTTGCACCGCCACGGGAAAAGCCTGAAATCCAGAATTTAGAGCGTTGGGCATCCAAGCCGTAGCTGCTGATGTAGTCGTATATTCCCTGCTCAACCTGATTGGCTGCATCGCAGAAGCCTCTTGCTTCGCCGATACCGTCACCAAGCGTTACGTTGCTTGCCCATTCATCTTCGTATTCACCGCCGCGAACGGCAATTGCAATAAGTGTTTGCGTAAAGCCGTTAACAGTAATATCTCTGCTTGCAATCACATAGCCGATGGTACTGAGAATTTCGGAATCCTTGCCGTAAAATTCCGGATCGGGAGAGTGAATGTATATATTTGAGAAGCCTGCGGATTCAAAAAGATTAACTATGTTTTTTGCACCCTTTTCAGGTGTGTATTCACCTGTATGCGGTGCTTTACCGGCTGCAACAGCCACGCAGGAGGACAGTGTTGCAAGGTGCTCGTTGTAATATCTTGCGGAATCCGCAAAATAAGCGTCGGAATAATAGTAATAAGCGGTCATCAGTCCGCCGTCAATCGGAAAAAATACAAAGCTTCCCTTCTTGACAGGGAAAGAATCGTTGCCCACCTGCATGCTTTCGGGGGCACCCATTTCGGCTGCAGCAAAATAAAACGAATCGCTTGTGCCTACAACCTTATTTTCCATCTTATCGCTGAAGAAATATTGATAATTCGTCGTTCTGACGGGCAATGTGCTTGTTACGTTCCATTGGGTTGCAATTCCAAGCCTTGAGCCTTGAGTCAGATCATTGGAGTAAATTGAGTCCTGCGTAAATATGTACAGATTATTGGGTGTGTTGCCGTTTGTTATCACCTTGCCTGCTAAGCTGATAGTGTCATCCTTGTCAACATAGATTGCACCGCCGTTCAGCACAGCTTTGTTTCCTAAAAATTCAGCGTTTGAAATTCTTACACCGCGCTGATCGCTTATTACACTGTTAACATAAATTGCGCCACCCTCTTCGGCGGCATAGTTACCGGTTAAAATACCCTTGATTTCAACAACATCGGCGCCGGAGTCAACATAGACGGCGCCACCCTCCTTGCCTGCGATGTTGCGGAAAATGATTGTGTTTTCATGCAAAAGCAAATTGCCGTTTGAAACATAAACCGCACCGCCGTTTCTTGCTGTGCTGTTAAAGGATATTTCGCTGACACGATAGCTTGACGGGGCAATCGAAACCGTTCCGTTGTTGATCTGAATTGCACCGCCGCTGCCTTTGGCTGCAATGTTGTTGTTCATTTTGGTGCCCAGAATCTGAACGTTGGCATCCGCACCTTCCGCGCTGATGGCACCACCGCCACCACCGCTTGCCTTGTTGTAACAGATTTCGCTGTCGGAAATTGTTATTGCAGCATTGTCGCCCTGCAGTCTGATTGCACCTGCACCGCTGCTGTCGGAGCTGACATTGCCTGCAATGGTAACATTATTGATATTAACCTGTGCATTTTTTTGCACATGAATGGCACCGCCGCCGTCGGAGTTGCAACCGCCTGTAATCAACGCGCCCTTGATGGTGTAATTTCCGATGTCGTTATAATGCCACACATCGCTTTGAATCGTGCCCTTGTGCTCTGTCTGCGCATCCTTTTGTCCGACAATATTCAGAACGGCATTGGGCTTGACCAGAAATACCTGACCGCTGTCTTCAGGGCTGTTTAAGCCCCTGTTGATCATAAAGCCGTTCATATTGACAGTTACCGTTGCGTTTTCATCAACAGTAAGCAGGTCATTTATGATCCAGTTATCAAGCATTGTGATGGTGCCGTTTCCCTGCACTGCAGCCCAGGCATCCTCATAATTCTGATATCGGACGGAGTTGACCTGTGCAACATAGGTGGAATTTTCAGCAGCAAAAAAGGCAGACGTATTCCCGATTCCGAAAATAAAGGCAAAAGAAAGAATACCTGTTAATATTGCTTTTAAACTTATCTTCTTCATAAATGCTCCCTTCAACTTATCTGCGTAATACATAATAATACAAATATATTATACATACAGCTTCTTACAAACTTCTTACAAAATTCCGAAAAGGATAAGCATATTTCTTTTTTTGAGAGTAAAATAAAAAATAAAACCGACGAACTTCTGACGAAATACATAAAGCGGTTAAATCATTTATATTCTTTGTGTATAATAAGCAAAAACAAAGGTCTGCAATTCATTGCACAGCGTTCATTGCTGCAGCATTAAGGAGAATCTATGAAATTCAAGCCCAATCCGTTGCTTTACGGAGCGAACGAAGATTTTTTAAGCACCTTCAGACTTGCGATACGGATGAAAGATACGGTTGATTATAATATATTATCTTGCGCCGTAAAGAAAGCACTGCTGCGGTATCCGTATTTTTGTGTTTGCCCCGAACGTGAGGATGAGAACATAGTATTGCGTTATAACAACCGCCCGTTGCCTGTTTTTCCGGATGATCGCACAGTGACCTTGGGAAGCCGGGAAAGCAACGGACACCTGCTTTCTTTTGGTTGCAAGAATAACACCATTTTTATTGATTGCAGCCATTATATTGCCGACGGAATGGGCATATCCCCTCTGATGATGAGCTTGCTGTATTTATATGTTTCCGAGCGTTACGACGCACAGGGGCTGAAAGCAGAGTGCATCAGAATGCCCGACAGCCCGATTTGCGACGGTGAGCATGCTTATCCGTTCCCTGCTTGTGCCGTGAATACAAAAGCGCTCTGTGCTCTGCCGAAAAAAGCAGAAGAAGCTTATAGTCTGGAGCCGATTGCGTTTGATGCGGACGGATTATATGCCTATCACCTGCATATTCCGCAAAAGGAAATGATGGCAAAGGCAAGCTCATCAGACGGCAGCCCGGTCTCCTTTCTTTCGGTTTTGCTTTATCGGGCAATTCATAAGCTGAACCTCAACATAGACAAGCCTGTTGTGGCACACGTGCAGCACCAATACCGTGCTGTTTTGCGTGCCCCTATGAGTCACCACAGCCTTGTTAACTATATTCCTGTGACAATGTATCCACGCATAAGCAAATGGGATGTTGAAAAACAGAATACCGTTGTTCGCGGACAAGTAATTCTCAAAGGAGATAAGGAATCGGATATTGCATCCGTCAACCGACTGTTAGAGTCGTTTCCGAGTGAAGCCTCTTTTGCCGACAAGAAGGATGCGATGAGTCACTTTGCACAAAACAGCACACTCGGAAAAACATTCGGCATCAGCTATGTCGGCAAAATGGATTGGTGCGGACTTGAGCGCTACGTTGAAGATCTCCACGCCTATATCGGCGAAAAGCATACAAAAAATATGTTGATCATTGAGGTCATGACCATCGGAGAAGACTTTTCCTTAACCTTTATGCAAAGCGGCAGAGGCGAACAATACCTGCATGCTTTTATTGATGAACTGCGCTCGCTTGACATTCCCGTCAGCTTGGTTGGCGAGGAACGGTATAATCTTTGTAATACCAATTTGGCTATGGTTTAACAGCACATATTTAACAACCGCCGGGGAATTCACACTCCCACGGCGGTTCGAGTTTTATTAAGCTTTACGGTCTCATTTCAGACCTACTGTTCAACAAATTTGAACTTACTTACCGCAATACGCCGCAATTGCTTCACATATAAACGAAGCAGTACCGTCTGCATGCTTATCAATATTGTTCGTAAAGCGCTCATCTGCAACATACATCTGACCGAGTCCTGCCAGTATTTCGTTTGTACAAGTATAGTAATTCTCAGTGATATGGTGCTGCAGCATTTTTACAAGGTTTTGTGCTTCGGCGGAGTCAGGACATTCGCCCTTTCTCATGCATATTGCAAACTCTGCCATAATATGGTCCATTCCCTCGGCAAGGTCATTCCACTTCTGCCCGGAGTAGCTCTTGGTCCGTTCTGCGTGTTCCTTGTATGCATCCGTTTTGCCCCATTTTTCTTGTGCCTCAGCCTTGTACATTTCAAATTCGCTGTTATCGAATGCTGCCATAACATTTTCTCCTTTCACAACACCGTCAATAGCCAAAATTAACCGCTCTAACCTCTCCTTTTTGAGAGTAAGGAGTTGTTTTTGCTCATTGAGTGCCTTGTTTTTGTCATAATTCGGGGATAACAAAATCTCTCTGATGCTTTTTAAAGAAAAATCAAGTTCACGGTAAAAGAGAATCTCTTGCATACGAAGAAGAGAATTGTTGTCATAAAAGCGATAGCCTGTAGCTTTATCAACAAAAGCAGGCTTCAACAAACCTATTTCATCGTAATAATGCAGTGTGCGCACACTTACACCCGTAATGTCAGCAAATTCTTTAATCTGCATTTTCAATTTCATCACCTCACAGCAAAAGCATACACTATGACGGAGCGTAAGGGTCAATACCCTTTTGAAAAAAATGTGGATTGATGCTCTGATAATTCTTATTTATCGGACTGATTATAACACTTATTCGCAATAATTACAATCGGGTGCGGGTGTGCAAAATCAATGCGAAGCATTGTATATCATCAAGCCGACAGAAATACATACCTTCGGTGTGATGATATACGCCTACGGCGATGATATACACGCTAAAGCGTGATGATATGCCAAGTCTGCGACTTGGATAAACAAAAAAAGGAACTTTTGGTAGACAAAAGTTCCTTTTTTGTTGGCGGAGAGTTAGGG
>JAZOWJ010000227.1:0-5698 GCA_045659125.1 Acutalibacteraceae bacterium | reverse complement strand
TGCAAGCTTATAGAGCTTCTTTGCCTTTTCATATTGCGCTTGTGTCAGCTGCACTTCTGCCTGCCAGGTGCGGCTTCTGCCGTCACAGCAGATGCCTGCAAGCAAAGTCAGAACGCGTTGTGTATCATGCGTGCCGAGCATGTTCATCGCAGTGTGCAGGGCAGGCTTCGGGTAATTTTCGCAAATGGCAAGAATGCGGTCGGTGAATTTTTCGGCAAGTCCGTCTGTGGCAAAGTCGAGAATTGCGTCACGGAACGGATAATTCATTACCGAATCGAGCTGCTGACCGAGCAGATATCGTCTGCGGTGGCCGTAGCTGATTTTGTTGCTTGCATCCTCCCATACCTCGCCTAAAACAAAACCGTCCTTCTTTGCGGCTTTCACACGAGCTCTGACGGCATCAAGGAACACATCGGGCAGCTCGTCGGCAACGTCAAGGCGAACACCGTCGGCGCCTGCATCCAGCCATTGTTGCAGAATGCCGTTCTTGCCTGTGATGAAGGCAAGATAATTTTCGTTTTCTTCCCTGACCTCAGGCAGGGTGTCAATGCCCCACCAGGAGTCGTATTTGTCTTTGCTGTCGCCGAAGGAATACCAGTCGGCATAGGGGGAATCGTCGGATTGATAAGCGCCGAGTGAATCGAAACGGCCGTATCTGTTGAAGTAAATGCTGTCATCCCCTGTATGGCTGTAAACACCGTCAAACAGCACACGCATACCTCGCTTGTGTGCTTCGGCGCAAAGGCTTGAAAAGTCCTCATTTGTGCCGAGGTATGGGTCAATTTTGCTGTAATCGGCGGTGTCGTAGCGGTGGTTGCTTGCAGCCATGCACACAGGGTTCAGATAAATGCACGAAACGCCCAACGAGCACAGATAATCAAGCTTCTGCGTGATGCCCTTCAGGTCACCGCCGAAAAAGTCGGAATTGGTGATTTTGTTTTCATGGTTCGGCTTCCATTCGGGCACACCGCCCCAATCACGGCGCAGCTGTCTGCCGTCCATGGCAGGCTGCTGTGTTTCACCCGAGTTGCAGAAGCGGTCAGGGAAAATCTGATACAGAATACCGCCGTGCATCCAGTCGGGTGTCTTGTAAGCGGAATCATGCACCGTCAGCTGCCAGTCCTCACCCTCTTTGGTGAAGCTTCCTGTGCGTGTGAAAATACGTTTGATGCGGCTCATGCCCCACGGGGTGTCGAATTCAAAATAATAAAACAGCAGGGCAGGGGATTTCGGACAAAAGTCTGTGCCCCACCATTCGGTTTGTCCGTCCGTGCTTTCCCAGAACATGCCGTGCTTCTGCACGGTCTGCTCATCACTCACAACAAGGCGGACTGCGCTCACATGCAGCTCCCTCGGGAGCAAAACCCGAAGCCGCAGACTTTCGCCTGCGGCTATGCTTCCGAAAACGGACTTGTATTCTGTTCTTCCGGAATCAAAGGGAATCATGTGTTGCTCCTTGTTATTTTGCGCTTGTTGTGCCCCAGATGTTGGCGGCATATTCATTGATTGCACGGTCAGCAGCAAAAATGCCGGCTCCTGCAATATTCATCAGCGACATGCGGTTCCATCTTTCCTTGTCGGTGTAAATCTGCTCGGCAAGGCTGCGCTTTGCATTGTAGTCGGCAAAGTCTGCAAGAACCATATAAGGATCGTGATACATAATTGTGCTTGCAAGCTCAGAGAAGTTCTTGCCTGCAATACTGTGGGTGTTCATGTAGTCAAGAACACGGCGCACGGTTGCATTGTTGTTGTAATAGTAATTCGGGTTGTAGCCTGCATTGCGCAGGGTGTTGACTTCCTGTGTGTTCATACCGAAAATGACGATGTTGTCATTGCCGACAGATTCAAAGATTTCAACGTTTGCACCGTCCATCGTGCCGAGGGTGATCGCACCGTTGATCATGAGCTTCATGTTGCCCGTACCGCTTGCTTCCTTACCTGCAAGCGAAATCTGTTCGCTGATGTCGGCAGCAGGCATGAGCCTCTCAGCTGCGGTGACACAGTAATCTTCCACATAAACGACCTTCATGAACTTGTTGACGGTCGGATCGTTGTTGATCATGTCAGCCAATGCACAGATGAAGCTGATGATTTTCTTTGCAACAAGATAGCCGGGGGCTGCCTTTGCGCCGAAAATATAGGTGTGCGGTACCCAGTTGCCGTTGGGATTGTCCTTGATTTCAAGGTAACGGGCAAGAATGTCAAATGCATTCAGGTGCTGGCGCTTGTATTCATGCAATCTCTTGACCTGCACGTCGAAAATGGAGGTCGGGTCAAGGGTGATGCCTGTTGTCTTGTAAACATGCTTTGCAAACTGCTCCTTCTTGATCTGCTTGACTGCTGCAAGCTCATTGAGGAATGCCTTGTCATCGCCGAATGCACGCAGCTTGGTCAGCTCGTCAGCATGCAGAATGAAGCCTTTACCGATCTTGTCGGTCAGAAGCTCTGTAAGCTCCGGGTTTGCCTGGCACAGCCAGCGACGGTGTGCAATGCCGTTGGTGACATTGGTGAACTTGTCGGGTGTCAGACGGTAGAAATCGTTGAAAAGGCTGTCCTTGATGATGTCACTGTGCAGTGCCGAAACACCGTTGACACTGTGGCAGGCTGCAACGCAAAGGTTTGCCATGCGCACGGCACCGCCCGAAATAACGGCTGTGCGTTCAACAAAGTCTGCATCGTGGGTGCTGTTCCAGGTGTAGGAGCGCAGTCTGTTGTCGATTTCCTTGATGATCTGATAAATTCTCGGAAGCAGTCTGCGGATGAGATCCTCACTCCAGCATTCAAGTGCTTCACTCATAACGGTGTGGTTGGTGTAGGCAACCGTGTTGGTCACAATGTTCCATGCTTCGTCCCAGCCGTAGCCGCATTCGTCAAGCAGAATACGCATCAGCTCAGGGATGCAGAGGGTGGGATGGGTATCGTTGATGTGGATGGCAATTTTTTCGGCAAGATTGTCGAGTGTGGTGTTTTCACGCAGGTAACGGCGGATAATATCCTGCACCGCTGCGGAAACAAGGAAATACTGCTGACGCAGACGCAGGCTCTTGCCTTCGGGATGATTGTCGGCAGGATACAGCACCTTGCTGATGACCTCTGCCATTGCGTTCTGCTCCATGGCCTTGATGTAGTTGCCGTCGTTGAATGCGGACATGTCAAGACCCGGTGCCTGTGCACTCCAAAGACGAAGCACGCTGATGCCCTTGCCGTCCTTGCCCGATACGAACATATCGTAGGGAACAGCCTGAATGGGCACATAGTCCTTCAGCTCAACATGGTGGTAATTATTGTCCCACCAATCGTGTACATTGCCTTCAAAGCGAACCTCAATTGCGCTTTCGGGACGGGGAACAAGCCATGCGTCACCGCCGGGAAGCCAGAAGTCGGGAAGCTCTGTCTGCCAGCCGTCCACGATTTTCTGCTTGAAGATACCGTATTCATAAAGAATGGAATAGCCTCTTGCAGGGTAGCCCTGTGTTGCAAGACCGTCCAGATAGCAGGCTGCGAGTCTGCCCAGACCGCCGTTGCCCAAGCCTGCATCAGGCTCGCAATCGTAAATGGAATCCATGGAAATGCCGTAGCCCTTGAGCACGGATTCAAAGGTTTTGGTCAGGTTCAGGTTGTAAAGATTATTTTTCATGGAGCGACCCATCAGGAATTCCATGGACATATAGTAAATTCGTTTTGCACCCGCCTTGTCACCGCGGCTGTTGAATTCGGCACGGCCCTGTGCCATCATGTCACGAACAAGCATGGCGATTGCACGGTAGAACTGTTCCACCGTTGCGTTTGCGGGATTCACACCGAAGAAATGCAGCAACTTGTTGTCCAGCATTTCTTTTGCTTGTTTCACTGTAAGGGAATATTTCATGCAAAACCTCCAAAAGAATGAGTAAAAAAGGGGCTTTTTTTTAAGCTCTTTGTGTATTTTACACTAATTTTGCGCTGATTGCAATAGGTAATTGCTTGTTTTTGCGATCCAATCGTATTTTTATTAAATTTGCAGTAAAATTATACATTTGATTTGTCAAAGGTTGACATACGAACAAAAAAAGAGTATTATATTATATACTTTTTTAGCCCCGAAAGGATGCTTTGAATGCAGCATTATTCCAAACGAACAAGAGCGCAGATTCATCTGGATGCGCTGTCATATAATTTGCAGGAAATCAGACGTGTGGCAGACGACAGCACCTCGGTTATGGCTGTTGTGAAGGCTGATGCCTACGGCCACGGTGCTGAACAGACTGCTTTGTATCTGCAAAAATGCGGAGTGGACTGGTTTGCAGTTTCCAACCTTGCCGAAGCGCAGGAGCTGCGCAAATGCGGCATTGACCGTCCTGTGCTGATTCTCGGCTATACACCGCCCGAATGTGCATCGCAGCTGGCATATAATGATATTACCCAAGCGGTTTATTGCGCAGATTATGCGAAAAGGCTGTCGGAATTTGCACAAAAAGCGGATGTGACGGTGAATGTACACATCAAGCTTGACACAGGCATGAGCCGAATCGGTTTTTTCTATCACGATACACAAGAGGACAGCAGCACCGTGGAGGATATTGCTTCTGCTGTTTCACTGCCCGGTCTTTTCTGTGACGGTATTTTTACCCACTTTGCGCAGGCTGACATGGCAAGCGACGGAGAGGTGTATACCCGTTTGCAGTATGACCTGTTTCTCGACATGATCGGCAGGCTTGAACAAAAAAATATTACCTTTGCTTACAGACATTGCTGCAATTCCGCAGGCATTCTTGCATACCCCGAAATGCACAAGGATCTGCTTCGTGCAGGTATTATTCTGTATGGCTTGTATCCGTCCTCGGATGTTCCGCGTAACTGCCGTCTGAAGCCTGTTATGGAGCTGCGCACCGTGGTTTCCATGGTCAAGGATATCCCTGCAGGAACGGCATTCAGCTACGGCGGCACCTTTGTTGCCGAAAAGGATATGACCGTTGCCACCGTGCCCATCGGTTATGCCGACGGCTATCCGCGCAGACTTTCCAATAAGGTGTATATGCTGACCGAAAACGGCGACATGGCTCCTGTGATCGGCAATGTCTGCATGGACCAGTGTCTGCTGGATGTGACAGGGCTGCCCGATATCCGCGAAGGCTCGCAGATTATTGTCATTGGCGAAGCAGGCGGCAGACGCATTACCGCCGATTTCCTTGCTGCCAAGGCAGGCCTCATCAATTACGAAATCGTCTGTGGTCTTTCCCGTCGTGTGCCGCGTGTCTACTTCGACGGCGACGAGATCGTTTCCACTACGGATTATCTGCAATAATTTCAGTTTTTTGTATTAAAAAATAGCAATGCTCTCCGTTGTTGCAGCGGAGAGCATTGCTTAATTTTGTTCATAAATTTTATATTTACTTGATTGAGCAGTTGATTGCTTGTATGGAATTGCTGTGTATTTTCCGTCTTTTGTAACATGATATACACACATGCATTTTTTTTGGATATCGACCAAGCAGGATACTATGCCAAAATCATTCAATGCTGCAAATTTTAAATTTATTTCTTCGTCTGCGTATGAAAAAGGAGAAGTAGTGACATGCGAGTGCCATATTCCCAAAACAGACAAAGGTGGAGCATATAATTGTGAAAGCATGTTTGCTTGATATGTCGTGTAATCATGGTCAAAAAGAAATTCGGCAGACTTATGAATTGCTTTTGGACCAGAAAAGATAACTTCCTC
>JAZOWJ010000226.1:0-5686 GCA_045659125.1 Acutalibacteraceae bacterium | reverse complement strand
CACCCCTTGATGGTCTCATGATGGGTACTCGTTCCGGTGCGATTGACCCCTCTGCAGTTACTTTCCTGCAGGAAAAAGAAGGCTGGACACCCGCACAGACCAGTAATTTCCTTAACAAAGAATCCGGCATCAAGGCGGTCTCCGGTGTTTCTCATGACGACCGCGATCTTCTTGCAGCTGCTGATGCCGGCAATGAAAGAGCAAAAATCGCTCTGAACATGCTCTGGTATCAGATCAGAAAATATATCGGTTCTTACATCGCAGCAATGCAGGGTGTTGATGCTATTGTTTTCACCGGCGGTATCGGCGAAAATTCTCAACCCCTTCGTAAGAACGTTATTGAAAGCTTCAGTTATCTCGGAATCGGCTTCAATGAAGAAGTCAACAAGACCGCAATCAGAGGCAACGGCGGAGAACTTTCCACTGCTGATTCTGCTGTTCGTGTGTTTGTCATTCCTACCAACGAGGAACTGATGATTGCCCGTGATGCAGAAGCAATTGCATCAGCTCTGTAAATTTTACAGTTTACAAAAAAAACAGACGGAAGCCTTTTCGTGCTTCCGTCTTTATTATTTTACAAATCTGCCTGAATGCCTGCATATTTTGCTTTTGCCTGCTGCACAGCAGAAGCATCAGCATCAACGGGTGTATACCACCCTCGTTTCCTCATTTCATTAAAGACGTCTGCCTGCATATTATGCTCTTCACGTAGAATGGTCAGCATATCTGAACGCAAAGCATCATTTGTGCATTCATTAGAAAAAGTATTATATATACCTGTAATCATCTTCTGATCAGCAAGCATATCGGTCATCATTTCCTTATCACCCAAATTACCGAACATTTCTTTCCCTCCTTATTTCAAATGATTCAGAAGCGTGTTGTAATGCTTCATGTGTTGTGAAACAATCTGATCGCAACAAGTCTTTAGTTGCGGATCACCGAGTTGTGATGAATAATTCTTAATCTTCTTGATCATCAATTCTTCTGCACCAAGCTGTTCTTTGATTGCTTTTAATTCTTCTGCAGTAAGCATCTGACATCTCTCCTTTTTATAGATTTAAATTCAGTATGTTACTTTTTATTTTACATATACAAAAAAAACAGCCTGACGGCTGTTTTTTAATTCTCATTATCAGTATCCTGTGATTTTTTCATTTCGGTTATATTGGATTTTACATCTATGCGATCATAATACTCTTTGAATTTTACATGATAAGTCACAAGTCGCTCGCAATTCTTACACAAGAAAATAGCAGAAAAAGACTGATTGATACACTTCCAATCACTCATTCTCTTCATTGGGGCCGCACAAATATCACAATCGCACTTTAATTTGGATCTGTCAATTTTAGGATTGTTGATATTGGTAATATATGAAGCCTTGAATGAGAGCTTACTATAAAATGCATCATCACAAATAACTGCTAAATTGTTAATATGCTCACGATTATAGCATTTTTTCAGGCAACGCAAACCCAACAAACTATCTTCCAACGCACGATGGAAATTGCAATTACTGACATCTATACCCATTTCAGTCGCTGCATTCACAAGACCAATTTGCTGTGTGCCCACATTGACAATAAATTCCTGACAGTATTTCTGCAAATCAACGTATTGTGTCAAAAAAGGAACCTTTTTAGTACCGCAGAACATGTCGAAATTATCAACCAGAACACGGATATCAGAATTACCCCAAGAAAGGAAAATGCAATCTCTGTTTCCGAGCCATTTCTCAAATTCGGCGAAAGCACGATGGAACGAAATCCCCATGCGCATATCTTCATTAGTGATATGAGTCAGATTTTTTACTCTTCCCGACAGTTTTTTAATTAACTGTGATTTAATGATAACAGAATATGTATCAATAACATCAAGATGTTCATCTACAAGAACAGCGCCGATTTCAAGTATTTCATTAACAAAGCATTTTTTTATCTTATTGTAAGAGTTATTCCACTCAAGATCCATAATTACATAAAACATCAATTCACCTCCATTTTGTTAAGAATAACACAATTACAAAAATAAATCAAGATAAAAATAATACAAAAAAAGAACACACCGACAAACGATGTGTTCTTACAAAAAATTTACGGGGTCAAACCAACTGATACGCGAAGAATGGAACGGGCATCTGCTGCAGTTACACTGCCATCACGATTATAGTCTGCCATATCCAGCTGCAGAGCGGTAAGTTCTTTTTCAAGCTCAACAGCCACACGAAGTGCAAGACGTGCATCAGCAGAGGTCAAGCTATTATTGCCGTCAACATCGCCGTAAAGCAGGTTTTCATTTGCTTTAACAGAAACAATCAGGACAGTAGAAACATTCTTATAATAAATGGAGATAAGCTGAATATCTTCATCGCTGGTGAGATCCAGTTCAGAATGCGTAATCTCACTAAGAGCAACAGGAACTTCCTCACCATTTGCAAGTGTAGCTACCAGCTCCATACCGGTCAGATCAACCTTTTCATCAGAGAAGCGGGTATATTCTCTCTTCTCAGGTGCAACGGTAATTGTCAGGCTGATGGGATCCGTGGGGTCAGGTTTTTCAACAATTTCAATGTCAAATGAAGTTTCGACAACATCACAATAGCGAACTGTAATTGTTTTAGTGCCGATTTCAGAAAGGTCAAAACCGATAAATTCAAGGTCATTCATACGAATATTTTCAATTGTTCCATCCTTATAAATGCCGTTTACCTTAAGACCGGTAATAACAAGTGATTCTTCTGAATTCAGGTAATAAGTAGTAACAACAGGTAATGTAACGATTTCAAGAGATACAGGATAAACAACAAGAGGTTCAATCTCGACATCAAATGTAGCAGTCTTTGTGCGATATGTAACAGTAACTGTCTGCGTACCCACCTTGGATGAATCAAATCCGGCAGCGACAAGATCATCTTCGTCAAGTGTTTTTACCCTGCCGTCTGCGAAATAGGCCTTTGCTACAATACCACTGAGCATAACCTCATCAACAGAATCCTGCTTATAAACCAAAAGATCGGGGTTTGTAACAATTTCAATGCGATCAGGGATATCAGGCTCAATCATAATTGTCAGCGTAGTGGTGCAGCCCTGATATTCGATCGTTACATCCTGTTCACCGGGAACAGTGGGATCAAAGTCCTTAATGATAATCTGTGCAGCCTTCGCATTAACATCAAATGTATCATTCGGGAAATGAGCCTTGACAACAAGACCGGTGATATCAAAAGCTTCAGTTGTGTCCTGCAGATAGGTCATTTTATCAGGATTGGTCTGAACATAAATATATTCAGGCTTGGGAACACCAACAAAAATGAAATATTTATCTGATACACCCTTATAGGAAACTGTCACTTCATACATGCTTCCGCCTTGATTATCTTCAGGCTTTGTACTGAACGGAGCATTCAGTTTGATTGTGCAAACAGAAGGATCAATCTGCACTGTGCTTCCATTAGACCAAGTTACATAAACCTTAAGTTTGGAATAATCAGGTTCAGTTCTGCTGCCATCGGCCTCATAGAACATACCTGAGGTCTGGCAATCCGCACGCAAGGAAACAATTGTAGGGATATTCCAGACAACAACACCGTTATCGAGTGAAGATGAATCTGCGCCGCTGTTTTCCCTGCTGACATAAATATTCTTCATTGTTGCATTAAAGCCGTATGCTGAAGTATTGTTATTAAGCACTGTAAAATCAATCTTCAGCATCTTACTTTTGTATGCATGCGTTGCAGCAAAGAAATTGACAAGCAATCTGCCGTCTTCCTGTTTTGCAACAGAAGCAAAATCACCTTCACGAGTTGAAATAACAGATGAAGAAGTAAATTCAAGAACTTCAGGATTGTATTCCACATAAAACTGTGTTGATGTCATAAAAGATGCACCGCCGGTAAATTCAACCGAAATAGTATTGTGTCCGGTGGGGATCATTTCAGCATCAATAACAGTGTCCGCACTTGCGGAAACAGCAAATGCAGCAAAAAGACAAATTAAAGCTGAGAGCAAAAAGAGAAACTTGATTTTTTTCATTTTTATGCATTCCTTTCGCATGATACAGTAATTATATCAAAAAGTTAAAAGCTTTTCAATAGAAAAATTTAATTTCAATTATTATTTTTAAAATCAGCAAAGTTGACAACGCTAAAAGATTTATGTATAATAATAATTTAAGGAGGAATGATGATGAGAAAAACAATTGACCTTAACTTCGGATGGAAATATTCAGAGGTATGCAGCGATGAAATGCTTTTAGCAGGATATGATGATTCTGCTTTTGAAACAGTTGATATTCCGCATGCAAACAAAGAGATTCCTTACAATTATTTTGATGAATCTGTTTTTCAGTTCGTTAGCTGCTATCGCAAATATTTCAAATTGCCGGAAGAAGCTTATCTTCCCGGCAAAAAAGTCTTTTTGCGCTTTGAGGGTGCTGCAAATTTTGCAGAAGTCTACATTAACGGCAAGCTTGCCGGCTCCCATAAAGACGGCTATACTCCTTTTTCAATTGATATTACACCGTTTATCAACAAAAAACGCAATGTAGTGGCAGTTCGCCTTGACTCAACAGAAAGACCGGAAATCCCGCCGTTTGGCAACGTTGTTGATTATCTTGTATATGGCGGCATTTATCGCGAAGTCAGCATTGAAATCCTGGACGAAGTACATATTGAAGATATTTTTGTGAGAACTCCTGTTGTGGAAGCACCTAAAAAGGAGCTTATTGCTGATATAACATTTTCACAGAAGGTTACCGGAGAGATCTGTCTTTCCTTGTGCAAAGACGGTAAGGTTGTATCTGAAAAAACCTGCAAGGCGGAAAACGCAAAGATTATGCGTATCAAGTGGGCAATTCCCGGCGTTGAGCTTTGGCAACCGGACAAGCCCGTTCTTTACACATTGAAGGTAAAGTTTGCCGACGATGAAAAAGATGTCCGATTCGGTTTCAGAACCTGTAAATTCACAAGAAAAGGTTTCTACCTTAACGGCAAAAAAATCAAACTTCGCGGTCTGAATCGTCATCAGAGTTATCCTTATGTCGGTAATGCAATGCCTGCCTCTGCACAGATTGCAGATGCTGACTTACTCAAATATAAGCTCGGATGCAATTTTGTCAGAACTTCTCACTATCCTGATTCTGTTCACTTCCTGAACAGATGTGATGAAATCGGTTTGTTGGTATTCACTGAAATGCCCTCCTGGCAATTCCTCGGAGAAGGCGAATGGAGACAAGTGTGTCTTGAAAACATCCAAAGCATGATAATGCGTGACCGCAATCATCCTTGTGTTGTATTGTGGGGCGTCCGCGTCAATGAAGGCAACGACTGTGATGAATTCTACACCGAAACGAACGCATTGGCTCATTCTCTTGATGACTCACGCCAAACCGGTGGTGTACGTAATTTCCCTCGCAGTCATCTCCTGGAAGATGTTTATACCTACAATGACTTCTCGCATTCCGGCGGTCCGATTTCATTACTTCCACCTGCCATTGTTGCAGGCATACGCGCGCCTTACCTTGTAACTGAATACAACGGTCACATGTACCCGACCAAATCATTTGACCGTGAAGAAATCAGGCGTGAGGTAGCTCTGCGTCATGCACGCGTTCAGAACAAATCCTACTCAAGTGACCGTTATTGCGGTGCAACAGCATGGTGCATGGCAGACTATAACACACATAA
>JAZOWJ010000225.1:0-1458 GCA_045659125.1 Acutalibacteraceae bacterium | reverse complement strand
GCCGCACAACGGCTCCAGTGTTCTGTTGGCAGGGGACGGTGAAAATCCGCTGCTGACTCCTGATGAAATCGGTGCGCTCATCGGCATGGGCAGCAGCACTGAAGAAGAAGCCGACACACGCATTGCCGAAGACTATGCGCTGTATGATATTATGATCGACAATGCACTGGCGCTCAATCATCAGATTGCCACCCTCAACGACATCTATTATTTCTCCGTTGTGTGCAATGCAACCGCAGCAAATGAGGACGGCACGCAGGCACCTGAAGCTGCAAAAACGGAATATCTTCTGCGTGAAACCGCAGCCGCCATGGGAAAATTCACAGGGGTAACTGAAAACGGCTTTGTGATTGACGAAGCATGGTACGCCAATGACGGTCTGGTCAACGCCGTGTCTGCAGCTGCACCATTTGGTGATCAGAAGCTGATATTTGATAAAAACAGAATTGTGCCCGGTGTGTGGCTTGTTTTGCCGACCTATAACGGGGATCACATGTCCCTGCAGGGCGGTTTTATGATTCAGAACGATGTGAAGCAGTTTTATGTTGACCTGCTGACGATGATCAACAGCATCGGATAACGTGTCAAAAAAAATCAATGCGAAGCATTGTATAGCATCAAGACGAAGTCTTGCATATCATCAACGGTGGCAGCCGTTGCATATCATCATTGCGAAAGCCTTATGCACACTGCGTGTGATGATATGCGCCTGCGGCGATGAGATACAGCCTGACGGCTGATGATATGCCATTGCTTTCGCAATGGATAAAAAAAACCTCGTTCTGAAGAACGAGGTTTTTTTGGAGCTGATGGTCAGAATCGAACTGACAACCTGCTCATTACGAATGAGCTGCTCTGCCATTGAGCCACACCAGCAATTCACTTTGCAAGGATATATTATACATGATTTTTTTTGTAAAATCAAGCCCCGAAAACAGGTTTTTTTTAATTATTTGCTTAAAAGCCGTCAGGGTGGGGAATACTTACAGGTAAAAAAGGGAAAGGAAAAAATGTGTATGCAGTTTTTGTTTGCTTTTTTGTGCGGAGGTCTTATTTGCGTGGTCGGACAGCTTCTGATTGACAAAACACGGCTGACCCCTGCCAAAATATTGGTCGGCTTTGTGGTGGCAGGTGTCATATTAGGGGCTTTGCGTGTGTATGAGCCGTTTCGTGATTTTGCAGGGGCCGGGGCAAGTGTCCCCCTGACAGGCTTCGGTGCGCTTCTTGCCGACGGCACACGCGAGGCGGTGGATGAAAAAGGGCTGCTCGGTGCCCTGACAGGACCCTTGTGTGCAGGTGCAGGCGGCATCACGGCCGCCATGCTCAGCGGTCTGCTGGTTTCGTTCCTGGCAAAGCCGAAATCCAAGTGAAATCCGTTTGAATTGTTGCAGAAATTTGACACAAGTATAAATTAACTGTTGTTTTTGACCTTTTATGGAAAAAGTTATTGTAATTTTT
>JAZOWJ010000224.1:0-8319 GCA_045659125.1 Acutalibacteraceae bacterium | reverse complement strand
GAAGCAAAAGCGAGGTCTTGTCGCCGGGGCCTGCATCGCCTTCTTCGCCCTCAAGCCATTCGTCAAGACCGAGAACGAGCACAACCACATCGGACAATTCGCAGATGGCCTGCGCTTCGGCAAGCTCATCGGGCTTGTCGTGCTTGGAAAGGAATTCAATGGATTCTCTCCACTTGTGGCAGCCTTCGGAATACCAGACACGGGCATCATCGCCAAGATAATCCTGAATACCCTCGAGGACAGTAATATAACGGGAAGATGTTCCGTGATAGTTACCGACAAGGACATCACGGGAGTTTGCATTGGGGCCGATAACGGCAATGTTCTTGATTTTTTCCTTTTTAAGCGGCAGGATACCGTTGTTTTTGAGCATGACAAGGCTTTCGCGGGTTGCCTTGTGGGAAAGGTTGATATGGTCCTTACATTCGACAACATTGTAAGGAATATTGTCGAGCTCGGTTTCGTCAAACAGGCCGAGCAAAAAGCGTGTTGTAAACAGACGGACGCAGGCACGGTCGATGTATTTTTCTTCAAGAATACCCTCGGCATAAGCATCGAGAATACGCTGATAGGTGCAGCCGCAGTTGACGTCGCAGCCCATCTCAAGGGCGAGCTTGACAGATTCCTCGGGTCTTGATGTGACCTTGTGGTTTTCGTGGAAATCCTTGATTGCCCAGCAGTCGGAAACATAATGTCCCTCAAAGCCCCACTTGCCGCGCAGGTATTCATTCATAAGCACCTCGTGTGCGCAGCAGGGTTCATCATTGGTGCGATTATAAGCCCCCATAATGGCTTCGACATTGGCTTCTTTTACACAAGCTTCAAATGCAGGCAGATAGGTTTCTTCCATATCCTTACGCGATGCAATTGCGTTAAAGAAATGGCGTTGCGGTTCGGGGCCCGAATGCACGGCAAAGTGCTTCGCGCAGGCAGCAGCCTTGAGGTATTCACCGTCACCCTGCACACCCTTAACAAACTGCACACCCATGCGGGAGGTCAGATACGGGTCCTCACCGTAGGTTTCGTGACCTCTGCCCCAACGCGGATCACGGAAAATGTTGACATTGGGGGACCAGAAGGTCAGCCCCTTATAAATATCTCTGTCCCCTCTTGTGCTCTGCATGTTGTATTTGGCTCTGCCTTCAGTACCGATGCAATCACCAACATCAAACAGCAGCTCCTCGTCAAAGGTCGCAGCCATGGCAATGGCCTGCGGAAACATGGTTGCAGTACCGGCTCTTGCGACACCGTGCAGCGCCTCGTTCCACCAGTTGTATTCGGGAACACCCAGTCTTTCAATGGCAGGTGAATCAAATTTGAGCTGCGATGCCTTTTCTTCTACCGTCATTTGTGCCACAAGTGCTTCGGCACGTCTTTTTGCTTCTGCTCTGTTCATTTTTTGCTCCTTTTCATATGTTAGTTATTGAGAACGGGAAAGCCGTCGGCATTCCACAAAACTTTTCTTTTTCTTGCACTGCGGCAGGGGTCATACAGCGAGTCGCCGTCGGAATAGCCGCATTGCTTTGTGTAGCACCTTTCGTCACGGGAATGATACACAAACACCCAGTCGCCGTTTTCGTCCTTAACAAAGCTGTTGTGCCCCGGACCGTACTCGCCGATTAAATCCTCGCTTGTCAGCAGAGGTCTTGCAAGCTTTGTCCAGCTTGCAGGGTCAAGCAAATCCGCTTTTTCGTCCGCATACAAAAGACCGATACAATATTCGGGGCCTGTTGCGGATGCAGAAAAGGCAAGAAAGATTTTTCCGTCATGCAGCATAGCCGCAGGACCTTCGTTGACGGGAATTCTGACCCTTTCCCAATCGTATTCGGGCTTGGTGAGCAGCACACTCGGGGTGACGGTCTTCCACGGCTCGGCAGGGTCAATTTCTGCAATATAAACATTGGAATTGCCGCCGTTTTGCGCCCATGCAACATAGTGCCTGCTATTGCATTCAAAATGGGTCATATCCAGCGAAAAACCGCGGAATGCAAAGGAGTCACCGCTGCAGGCGGTAAACTTGCCCTTGTCTGTCCATGTATCGTTATAGGGGTCTTTTCCGTCACAGGCGATACAATGGCAATCAATATCCCATACATTCTTTTCACTGCCGCTTGCAGCAAAAAAGACATACCATTTGCCACCGATTTCGTGAATTTCGGGTGCCCAGATAAAACGGAATGCAGTGTCGGATTCCTTTTCATGCCAGATTGTTTTTTCCTCGGAAAAAGCGAGGTCATCTATTGTTTTTGCACGGCGCAGAATGATGCGGTCATAGCCGTTGGGGTCTTTTTCACCGTACATAGGATACGATGCTGTAAAATAATACCATCCGTCCGACCCTTTTGTGACAAAGGGATCGGCACGGTCCTGAATAAAAATATCGGTTTTCACACCCATATCAGCCTCCGATACGGAATTTATCATTTTCGGTCAGCTCAAGCATGGATACTGCACGCTCGAAAACCGCTCTTGTGTTTTCAAAATCTGCAGGATGATGTGCGTCACTGCCGAGATAGAATTTGCAGCCGCAGTCCTTTGCAATGCGGAACATACGCAGCACAATATCCGCTTCATGGTCAATAAAGGACATATCCCCCTGATTGAGCTCAATGCCGACACCGATCTGTGCAGCCCTTGTGAACAAGCGGTACATATCATCATCGCAAATCTGCTGCAGGGTGTCAATATACTTTGCATGCGAGCGATTGTTCAGCAAATCACAGGCAAGATGCGCAATTCCGATCTTATGAAACGGCAAATCCAGTGACAAAAGATGCTCCAATCGTTTAACCCACAAAGCAGCTCTCACAACACTGCTCGTATCGTTTTTGTCGATGGTAAAATCGGTCATGTGCAGATGCGTGGTCGGGATGATAATAAAATCAAAATCATCATATCGCTTTTCGGGAATTCCGATACGCATTTTTTTATTCATATCGGTTTCGCAGCCGAACAAAAACTCTATTCCGTCTGCTTGCGGCAAGGGCAAGGACTTTTTGATGTGGGAAAAATTCTGCGGTCTGTACCAGCCCGAGGCTCCGAAAACGCGGGTATCCCAATAATGGTCGGTCACGCAAATTTGCTTTAATTCGTTTTTCTTTGCATATTGCAGAATGCGCTGTGTTGTCTGTTCAGGGTCACTTGAGCAGGATGAAAGATGTGAATGGATGTGATAATCGTGGTCAATTCTGTATCGCAAGAAAGGTCACTCCTTTTAACTGATTATTACACACGCTGTTATAGTATCGCCTTTCTTTGCATAGGGACTGTATGCGGTGATTTTAACAGCATAAGAGCCTTTCAGCTTGCCGACATTGACCGTTGTCAGGTCACCGACCGCACGGACATAATCAGAAATCACGGTTTTCTGCCAAACGATTTTCTTGTTGCTGTCAAGAATCCTGATTTTGTAGTTTTCAGCTTCATAGAAGCCCTTGGCATTGCTGAAAGTCAGAATAGTGTTGCCGTCGGCATCCTGTTCTGCTTGCACTACGGCATTTTTCGGAAAGCAGGGCTTTGTGTCAAGTGATTTCTGCTTGTGCCATGTATAAGTACGTTTGTTGGATTTTGTGAGATTGGTGAAGTAATATTCAATATTTTCAAAGAAAACACGGTTTTCGATGTCATAGAGCTTCATGCGGACATTGCCGTTTTTATCTGCCTCCACAAGCCAGAAGCCGC
The DNA here is from genome assembly GCA_045659125.1 of Acutalibacteraceae bacterium. Taxonomy (GTDB): domain Bacteria; phylum Bacillota; class Clostridia; order Oscillospirales; family Acutalibacteraceae; genus RUG806. Next base: position 4,638 of record JAZOWJ010000224.1, on the reverse strand, counting down.
CGGATTTGCCGGGTGCATCCTTGTCACCGTCGATGTAATTGAGGTTTCCCATGAATGCAGACAACGAGCCGCAGCCGACAGCCGTGAACGAGCCCTGCCATACTGAACGAGGATCGCTCGGTGCATAGTGGGAATGACCCGAAAAGTCAAAGACCTGCGGATACTTCTGCAGCACCTTTCTGACCTCAAAGGTACCCCAGTTGATGCTGCCGTAAACGGTAGCGGTAGGATGCGGATGCTGATAAACAAACACAGGCTTGTCGGGGGTATCAACTACCGCCTTTTTCAGTTCACCGTCGAGCCATTCGAGCTTGGTGGAGAATTTTTTGCCGTCATCGTTATAAGAAACACCAATGAAGTGATAACCGTTAATCACAGTATGGGTATCAACCTCTTCGCTGATGTATTTTTTATAAACAGTATAGCCGACAGTGGCATCGACATCGCGGTAGTCAATAAACTCATGGTTCCCGAGGATGGTCAGCACCTGTGTTTCTTCTCTTTTGCTTTCGGCAATGATGCGGTTATACATCTGATACTGCTTTTCGTCACCGCCACCCGAAAAGTCACCTGCAACAACCACAGCATCAAAGGTGGAGTGTGCGGTCTGCTGCCCCGAATAAGCATACATATCCTCAAAAAGACGGGCAAAGCGGATTGCCGCCTCCTGATTTTCTTCGCCGTTGAGGTGAATATCACTGCACACGGCAAAGCGAAGCACGGGTGCAAAATCGGCAGGTGCTTTTTTATTTTCATGCCTGCTGCCGTTTTTCAGAAACGACAGTCCGAACATGGCACCGAATACATTTGTAAGTGCTTTATGAGCAAGTTGATCTGCAATAATTGAAGCCATTTCAATTCCTCTCTCTTACCATCTGTTTTCCACATATTCGCAGAATGCGAACAGGTCTTTTATTGCAAGCTTTGTGCCGTCGTCCAAGGTGACATCCCCGTTCCAGATACCGTAAATCTGGTGGCAGTTCATTCTGCCGACCTTGAAATCGACATCGCTGTGATTATCGAACGTGGGATGCATGGTCATATTGAATCTGCCGTCCTCGGAAATAATTTTCCACGGCTGCATAAAGCGGTCCTTGGGGAATTTTTCCACATCCACGGCACCGAATTTGTGCACCTTGCCATCATAGAAAATGCAGGTTTCGGTAGCATTGGATTCATCACCGATTGCCCATGTGATTTCAAAACCGAACAGGTGCTTTTTACCGTCTGCATCGGGCAGATATGTTGAGGCGCTGCCCCAATACCATACCATTTCATGCACAGTGTTCACCCTGCCCCAGTCCATGGCACAAAAAGAATTTTCCTTTTTGAACTCATATACAAAATCACCCACACGGTAGATTGCAGCCGTGGGCATACAAGCCTGCTTGGTGGTCATAAAATAACGGGTCGGGTCTTCTTTGAACGGCAGCACAGTGGTGATATTTTCCATGCCTTCGGGAATATCCATCTGCACATTGCACTCTACAAGCTGCCCCTTGTGCATTTTTTTGAAATACAAGGTCCGCTCGGTTTCTTTGGTTTCAAAATCAAATTCCGCTTTGCCGATTTTGCCTTTAAAGCGGTTGGGAGCATCCCCCTTTGCAGGCGGAACAAATTTATTACCGCCGATAAAATAAGAGCCTGCATCGGCAATGACCTCACCTTTTTCAAGGTCGGTCAGCTTCGCCGCCACATAGCCGCCGATGTTGATGTTTGCAAAGCTGACAAGCAGCTGCATTTTACCGTCGGTGATGGTATAAAAATCCCATTCCTTGCGGCTGATGATGCCTTTTTTGACCTTGTTGCGGTCATATTCAAAAACATTTTTCCGAGCCCAGCCCTTGGCATGCAAGGTTCCGTCAGGGTTGAGCAAGGGGGTCGGCCCGGTATATTCTGTCTGCTTTGAGTTTTCCGGCCACTCGGAAAATGGCACATAGGTACGTTTCAGTTCAGACACTGCAAAAACCGCCTTTCAGAACAATCTCATTTTATCATAGCACATCTTTTTGCGAATGTCGATAAAGATATATAAAAAATAAATTTTTTATTTAAGATGCACAAAAATAACAGCCCTCTTTTTGGAATCAAAGAGAGCTGTTTTGCTTTATTCAATAGTCATTGCGAAGATCAATCGAAATACAGTTCTGTATGTGCTCTTCAACGGTTTTTCCGTCGATAAAAACGCCCTTGACAACGGCATGCCCTTTGAAGATATGCAGTTCAGCATAGGCTTCTTGGAAGTAATTTTCGGTACTGCGCCAGCCCCAGTCTTCTTTTTGACCGTCAGGAACAAAATACAGCCAGCGGTGATCATCTTCAGCAATCGCCATTTGCAGAGTATGGCGACGCACTTCGGACGGCATATTGAAATATTTTCCCGCCTGAGAACGGATATAATTGCCTGTCGGTCGCTTGCTTGTAATTTCCACATCAGCAAAGCCGTCCGAACCTGTTTTTACGGCACAGTAGGTTCCTTTGTATATTCCGTCCGTTGAAAAATCATAGTCCAGATACACGCTTGACGGATGCAGCCATTCCACACCACGCAGTTCAAATTTATAAACAGCAGCTTTATTTTCAAGACCCCATTCGATGTAGGCGGTATAACTGACCATACCTATGGGTATAAGTAATTGCAGAATAAAAATAACAATCAGTAAAATAGCTTTGCTTTGCTTATTCATCCGACTGCACCTCCTGTTCCTTGAGAGCGAGCTGTTTGACACGCTTTGAAAAACGGTAGTTAATCAGCAGGATGGCAGCACCGACGATAATAAACAGAATGCCGTAGCCGAACATATCCAAATCGAAAATATAAACCACGCTTGCAAGCTGGGCTATAATCATCAGAATACCGAGATTAAGCGGAATGAAGCGACCGAGCCTTGCACCGAGAACGATAAGGCTTGCACCCTGTGCAACACCAACAAGCAAGGCAGGATAGAAAATCCATTCACCGAACATCTCCGCATCCCCTGCAAAGGAAATAAGATAAACAACACCAGCCGTTACACAAAACAGCAGCTTCGGTCGATTGGAAAGCAGATTCTTTTTACCGAGCAGCCAACCGCATGCCACGCAGACAACAGACAGCAAAAATGCGAACAAGGACAGCTTATCAAATTCAAAGCCGCTTGCATAATAAACATCGGGATGCAGGCGGATGACATTGACAACACTGACCACAGCCGTGCCGAGCAGACCGAAGGAGGCAGACGGCATGGTGTAACCGGTGCCCTTATCGGTCATATACAGTGACAAAAATGCAAAGCCGAGCAGGGCAAAAAAGCCTTCCTCCACCTCAAAGCCGCAAACACCGAGCAGAACAAAGCAGGCGATTGTGCTGATCCATACACTGTAAATATAGCGCACATCATCCTTGTTTTTACGTTTGGTGAATGTGAAGAAAATACCGACAAGAAGCAGCGCGATGGTTACAAAGAAATACGCAATATTGCCTGTATAGTCAAGCTTACTGATGCCGAATGAAAGCACCGCTGCATAGTAAGCCACCAAGGGTGACACGGCATCAAGCATAAAAATCACAGGCAAAAACAGCAAACCGTCAAACAGGAAGCATTCAAAAAAGTCGGTGGAAACGGAAAAGATGCTGTCTGCCAATGCCACGGTTGCCGCACAGCCCGCACACCACAAAACGGACGCTCCCTCACGCCACGGAAGGCTGTCATATTTTTTACGGTAAGCATAAAACGCAATTGCCTGCCCTGCAAGCATCGGCACAAAGGCAAAAACGGACAGCAGTGCATCGGGGATATATTCCCAGAAGCCGCCAAACACAAAGATGCAGCCGCAGCCGAGCAGCAGACTGCCGATGACGGCAAAAATGACGATAATAAGCTTTTGCGGGTCGGTCTTTTTTTCGCGTTGCTTGCGGCTTGTGCCGTAGATGAGCTCTTCAATTTCAACCTCAAAAACTTCTGCAATCCGCGCAAGGGTTTCGATGTCGGGTTGGGTACGGTTATTTTCCCATCCTGACACGGTTTGTCGGGTTACATTGAGTTTTTCGCCAAGCGCTTCCTGTGTCATATTATTCTGCACACGAAGCCGTTTGATTGTTTTTGCGACCTTTGTCACAGGCTATCACCTCCGTTTTTATTGTGGCATACAAAACAGATTTTGTCACGCAAATTTACGAAAAAGGGACGACACAATTTGTTGCATCAATGAATTAGCACACAAAAAAAGGCAATTCCTCGAAATAAAACAAGGAATTGCCTTTTTGTTAATAGGTCATAAAATGTTCACGGATAAACTCTGCATAGTGCGGATACTGTGTTGTTACATAGCCATAGGAGGCAGATGCAACGGTTCTGTCGATTGCGTTATCGGTTTTAATTGTACCAAGATATGTACCGTTCGCATCATATTCATTTGCATATGAATAATCAGAATCCAGTATGGTGGCTGCAGTCTCATCCCTGCGGACAGTCTGCGTTATACGCTTGCCGTTTGCGTCATAAGAAAATTCCTGCAACGCATAAAACATATCATTTTGTTCAATACGGACGGAGATGAGGTTTTTATTTTCATCATAGCCGTATTTGTAGAGCACCTTACCGGTTGCATTTTCGACAAACAGACTTGCTGTGGTACCGTCTTCGTTGTAGGTGTAAA
>JAZOWJ010000223.1:0-9741 GCA_045659125.1 Acutalibacteraceae bacterium | reverse complement strand
CAACATTGACAACCGTTGCATTCTTATCAGCGACGGTGACGGTGCAGCTTGCACTCTTACCGCCTGCCGTTGCAGTGATGGTAGCTGTGCCGACTGCCTTTGCAGTGACAGTGCCGCCCGAAACGGAAGCAACATTGGAGTTGGAGGAGGTCCAGGTTACGGTCTTGTTGGTTGCATTGCTCGGTGCTACGGTTGCGGTAAGGACAGTGGTTTCACCGATGTTCAGGCTTGCGCTTGTTTTATTGAGAGTCACACCTGTTACGGCAACGGTGTTGTCGGTAACGGTGACAGTACAGATTGCAGATCTGCCGCCGTCAGCGGTTGTGACGGTGATTGTGGCATAGCCTGCCTTTTTGGCGGTGATCGTACCGCCCGAAACAGATGCAACGGTAGAATCGGTGGAATTCCATGTCACATTCTGATTGGTAGCATTGGAGGGAGCGATGGTGACGGCAAGGGATGCGGTCTGACCGACGGTCATGGAAAGCGCCGTCTTGCTCAAAGTGACACCTGTGACAGCAATGGTGTTATTGCCTGTGCTCGGTGTGGTGGTGGAGGGAGCTGTCGTTGTGGAGGAGCTCTTACCGAGGCTGATTACCAGTGTGATCGTGTCACCTGTTTTTGCGGTTGCACCTGCCACAATGCTCTGCGAAATAACCGTCTTTTCGGGAACGGTATCATGATGCTGTTCAACAAGGGTCACATTCAGCCCGAGGGATGTGAGTGAATCCTTGGCAACGGTCTGATTCTGGCCGACCATATTGGGAACCGTCACATCGGTTGCAGCCACAACGGCAACCGTGCAGGAAGCAGTCTTGTTACCGTCCACAGAGGTGGCGGTGATGATACAGGTGCCCTCCGACATACCCTGCACAGTACCGTCAGAGGTAACCGTGGCAATGGTGGGCACAGAGGAGCTCCATGCAACAGTGGGATTCTTTGCATCGATGGGGGTAATGCGTGCAGCCAGGGTAATCTTCTGACCGACTGCAACGGTGGCAACGGACTTATCGAGGGTCAAGCCCGTAACGGCACCCTCCTGCTGACCGAGGCTGATTGTGATGGTAACAACAGAGCCACGGGGTGCTTCGGTGTTTGCAACGGGAGATTGACCTGCAACATAGCCCTCTGCCATGGATTCATTGGTCACATTGCGTTTAAGTACACGGAAGCCGAGCTCCTTGAGCAGGATTTCGGCATCATTTGCATTCATACCGACAAGCGAGGGGATGATTTCCTCTGCCTTTGTTGCCTCTTCGCTTGCAAGCTCGGAGGGCTGCGTGTCGCTTGCATCCGACACAACATCCGAGGGGTCGGTCTGACCGCTGACGGGCTCATCATTCAAAAAGAACTTCACGCCGAATGCAGACAGCGCAACCACGGCAAGCACGGCAACAATTGTCAGGATGGTGGTCAGGCGGTCGCGTTTTTTCTTGACCTCATTGACATTGTCAACCGCAATGGCAGGCTCACCTGTTACATTTCTTTCGTAATTTGTTTCGGGAACATAAATATTTTCTTCTTCTGCAGGTGTCTGCGCAACCTCTTCAGCAGCAACAGCCTCTGCTTCTTCTGCCTCGGGCTGTGAATACAGCACTGCATTGAGAGCATCCTTCATTTCGGCAGCCGATGCATAGCGGTCCTCAATTTCGGGAGAGCAGGCCTTGAGAATGATTGCAGAAAGGGCCTCACCTGCGTTTTCGGGCGGTGTCAGCGGCTCACCGTGGAAGCGCTTTTCGTTGGCAAGCACGGTATCCGACAGATTCAGCTGTTGCGGATACGCAGGCATAAAGGGCAGACGGTTGTTGTTAAGCAGACCGTAAAGCAGCAGACCCAGCGAATAAATATCCGAGGATGCAACGGGCTCTTCACCGTAATAAACCTCGGGAGCCATGTAGCAATTGGCATCGATATCAGTCAGGGTGGACAGCAGATTGCCGTTGGGATCCTCAATGGCAAAATCGCCGACCTTGAACACTCCGTCGGTGGAAACAAAAATATTCTGCGGACAGATATTGCGGTGCACAATGTCATGGGGGTGGCAGAACTCGAGCATCGAGCAGACATCACAGCCCAACAGCACGGCATCACCGATGGTGAACGGATTGGAACGGATGTATTCGGGCACAGGAGTGACCATTTCCATGCGGATAACAATGTCCCAGCCGGGCTCATCCCCACGGGAAAGCACCTCATATTCCTCATACGAGGTCACATTGATATGATCCTTGAGTGCCTGCATCATTTCAATTTCGGCAACATAGTCCACCTGCAGCTTTTCTGCATAATTGCCTTCGGGATCAAGCCCCGGATCGGGCATGCGGATAACCTTCAGAGCCTTGCTCGGCTCATCGGAATCCTTTTTGCGGATTTCATATATACCGCCGATCTCATTTTCATAAATCGGCCGTTCAATGTACCATTCGCCGAAAAACGGCTCATAGCTTTTTAAGTCTCTCATAATTAAACCCCTTTGCATAATTAGGCATCTTCAGGCGTATAAACCTATTCTTAATAATAACATAATAAAAAAATAAAGTCAATGCGATTTTGTTATTTTTAATTGCCAAAACATACCATACAACACTTTTCTGTTATGACACTTAAAAAACAAAACCGCATTTTTGCATTTTTATTCTTTATGTTGAATTATTATTCACTATCAATGTATGCCTCAAGCGCACGGATATCCTGCTGATCCTTTTCCCTGTTGAGCCTCCTTTTCAGAGCAAGCACAGCCTGCGGTGTCTGAATGCAAACACCGTCCACACAGGTAAAAACAATATCCTCCTGCGGTGTCACATACAGCTCAATATCGTCACCGATTGCGTAGTGGCGGCGTTCCTCGTCAAGAATTGTCAGCTGCTGTGTTTCCTGCAGATGCAAAAAGGTCTGCTCATTGACATGCAGATCGATGTCACTTGTCTGTGCACGCAAGCCGTAAAAAAGCATGGCACCGCCTGCCAGCACACAGTAGCCTCCCTCGGGCATATTCAAAGCCTTGACCTTGTTAATGAGTGTATTTTTATCCATTTTAAATTCACCCTTTCTGTCTTTTCCGAATTTATTTTACACAAATTTTCAAAAATAGCAAGAGGAGTGTAAAAAGATGTTGAATTTCTTTTTGAATTCATATATAATAAATAAGTTATTGAAGTATTTAAATATTTTCAGAATTTTACAATATAAGGAGTCCTTTTTGTGAGAAAAATCCTTTGTGCCGTTGTTGCAATTGCGCTGTGCCTTTGCTGCCTGACAGCCTGCACTCACACGCAGACGGCAAGTGAAAAATATGATATCGTCACCACTGTATTCCCTGCCTATGACTTTGCAAGAGCCGTTGCAGGTGATGCACTGAAAATAAAAATGCTGATTACCCCGGGCGGTGAGGCACACGGCTTTTCACCGACCCTTGATGATCTTGCCTGCGTGCAGGACTGCAGTCTGTTCATTTACACAGGCGGTCCGACCGATGCATGGGCAGACGAACAATTCAGAAGCGGAAACCTCGATACAAGCCGCTTTTCAGCCTTCTCCATGATGGATCATGTTGACCTGCTTGCCATCCCCGAAGCAATGGAAGCCCACGGCCACGAGCATGACGAGCATGACCATGCGGGCGATTATGACGAGCATGTATGGACATCCCCTGCCAATGCAGTGAAGCTGCTTGCAGATATCTGCGAGGAGCTCTGCGGACTGTATCCCGACCTTGCTGACACCTTCCGTGCAAACACAACCGCCTACACTGCAAAAATCAATGCCTGCGCAGACGAAATACGCACCCTTGCCGACAATGCGCAAAACAAAATGCTTGTTTTTGAGGACCGTTTTCCGTTTGTTTATTTCTGTGAGCAATTCGGTCTTTCCCACACCGCAGCCTTCGGCAGCTGTGCATCCAATACAGAGGTTTCTGCCGCCACCCTCGACACACTCATCAACACCATCAACAACGAAAATATCCCCTGTGTGCTGTATCTTGAATTTTCAAAAATGACCACCGCTGACCGCATTGTGCAGCAAACGGGCTGTGCAAAATACGAATTCCATTCCTATCACAATGTGACGCAGGAGGATTTCGACAACGGTGTCACGTATGTTGATCTCATGCAACGCAACACGGCGGTACTCAAGGAGGCTCTGTCTTAATGGCGCTACTTTCATGCAAAAATGTGTCCCTTGCCTATGACGGGGCAACCGTTGCAACCGACATCACATTCGATGTGAACAACGGGGACTATCTGTGCATTCTCGGCCGCAACGGCTCGGGCAAAAGCACACTCATCAAGGCCCTTGCCGGGCTCATCAAGCCTGCAGACGGACAAATTCTGTACGGTGACGGGCTGACAGCAAAGCAGGTCGGCTATCTTCCGCAGGCAACCGTGATTCAGAAAAACTTTCCTGCCTCGGTGCGTGAGGTTGTGCTTTCGGGCACAAGAAGCCTGTTTTACTCCAAAAAGGACAAGCAAAAGGCGGATGAAGTGCTGCAGCTGCTCGGCCTTACCGACATCCAAAAGCATTCCTGCTCGGAATTATCGGGCGGACAGCTGCAAAGAGTTCTGCTTGCAAGAGCCCTTTGCGCATCCACAAAGCTGTTGCTGCTCGATGAGCCCACAGCAGGGCTTGACAAGCTTGTGACCGAGGAATTATACGGCATTGTCAACAAGCTCAACCGTGAGCAGGGCATCACCGTGGTCATCATTTCGCACGATATTGACACATCGCTGACCGATGCCACCCACATACTGCACATGGATCACCGCGTGCTGTTTTACGGCACCTCGGATGAATACATAAACTCCGGCAAGGCAAAACGATTCTGGGGGGTGGGCGAATGATTGCAGAACTGATTTCCTCCATCGACTACAAGCCGCTGTCCTATTACCTGACAAGCGACTTCATGCTGCCTATCATCCTCAAGGCCCTTGCAGTGGGACTTCTTGTCTGCCTTTGCTGCTCACTGCTGGGTGTCACACTCGTGCTCAAGCGCTTTTCCATGATCGGTGACGGTCTTTCGCATACGGGCTTCGGTGCGCTGGCCATTGCAACCGTATTGGGCGCAACGGGCTCAGCATATCACATCACCATACCCATTGTTGTGATTGCGGCATTCTTCCTGTTGCGCACAGGTGAAAACAGCAAGATTCACGGTGATACTGCCATTGCGGTGCTGTCCACGGGGGCTGTTGCCTTCGGCAGCCTGCTTTATAATTTCTCGAATCAGCGCTATCAGGAAATCTGCACCTCGCTGTTCGGCTCGGCAGGCATTTTCACCATCAGCAACACCGACCTTTTGTTCAGCATCCTCGTTTCGGTTGCGGTGCTCGTGCTGTTTGTGGTGTTCTACAACCGCATTTTCACCATCACCTTCGACGAAGCCTTCGCAGGCTCTGCAGGCATCAACACCTCGGTTTACCGTTCGCTGATTGCTGTGCTGACCGCTGTTACGGTGGTTGTCGGCATGAAAATGATGGGCTCGATTATGATTTCGGGGCTTATCATCTTCCCTGCCCTTGCTGCCATGCGCCTTTGCAAGAGCTTCAAGAGTGTTATGATCTGCTCGGTCGCAAGCGGCATCTTCTGCTTCCTTGCAGGCTTTTTCACCGCCGTCTGCATCGGCTTCCAGACAGGTCCGATGGTCATTCTTTTCAACATTCTTGTATTTCTTCTGTTCACGGCAATCAACTTCCTGCAGAATCTCATCAAAAAGCACAAGGGAAAGGAGCTTCCCTTTTCCAAGCAGGAGGTCACAGGGCTTGTGACCCTTGCCGCCGTGCTGACAGGCATCATCGCACTCGCCATCACCATTGCGGTGCAATAAACAAAACAAGCCTGTGGCAGACCGAAAAAAGGTCCGCTTGCAGGCTTTAATTTTTCTTTGTTATTTGCGTCAGGTCTATATCGTTTTGTGTCCGCAGTCACAAAACCTTTGTTCTCGCTTTGCTCGAAACGATATTTGCAACTTCGTTGCAAAACGATGTTGTGTCCTGCGGACACAAACACAAAAAAATAAAGCACTTCTTTCGAAGTGCTTTTATTTTTTTGGTGCGCGTTAACGGACTTGAACCGCTGACCACTCGCACGTCAAGCGAGTGCTCTACCAACTGAGCTAAACGCGCATTTCTCAACTGCGAGAGGTATTATAACGCATCAAGCGGCATTTGTCAAGTCTTTTTTCTTAAATTTTTAAACTTTTTTATTCTGCCTCATCATTCAGCAGCATCCATTCCTCAAACAGCCCCTCGAGTGCTTCGGTGGTGGCCTGCAGGTCTGCTGTCAGCTGCAGAATCTTCTCGTAATCGGCGGCAAGAGCAGGGTCATTGAGCTGTTGTTCAATGTCTGTTTTTTTGGCCTCTGTTTCCGCAATGGCAGCCTCCAGGCGGCTGATGCGTGTCTTTTTCTTGCGTGCCTGACTTTCAAGCTCTTTTCTTTGCTTGTATTCATTGGGCTTTTTCTCGGCTGCTGCGGCTTCCTTTTTCACAACAGCGGTTTCATGCACGCGCTGTGCATAAGTGTCGTAGTTGCCCTCCATGGGAGTCACGCAGGTGCCGTTGAAGGCCATGATTTTATTTGCAATGCGGTTAACAAAATAGCGGTCGTGGGAAACGGCAAGAATGGTGCCGTCATATTCCGCCAATGCATCCTCAAACACTTCACGCGACTGAATGTCAAGATGGTTGGTCGGCTCGTCGAGAATGAGCAGATTTGGCTTGGACAGAATGAGCAGCAGCAGTGCGATTCTTGCGCGTTCACCGCCCGAAAGCTCACTCATTTTCTTTTCAATTTCATCCCCCTTGAACAGGAACACACCGAGATAACCGCGGATTTCAGACACGGTCAGCTGCGGAAAGCGCTCATAAATTTCCATCAGTATGGTGCGGTCGGAATTCAGGCCTGTCTGGTTCTGATCGAAATAACCGATTTTCACATTTGCGCCGAAATAGGCATAGCCTGCATCATGCGGCAATCTGCCTGTCAGCACACGCAGCAGGGTGGTTTTTCCGCAGCCGTTGGGACCGAGCAGAAACACACGGTCCTCACGGTAAATATTCATGGAAACATCCTCAAAAAGGGTGTGATTGCCGAAGCTTTTTTTAAGACCCTTTGCCATCAGCACATCATCCCCCGTGCGGCAGGATGCGGTCAGGCGCAGCTTCAGACTTGACTGCGGTGGCGGCATTTCGGGCAGCTGTGCACGAAGATGCTCAATTTCCTTTTCCTTGCTGGCAATGGTTATGTAGTTGCGCTTCTGGTTAAATTGCTTCTGCTGAACAATAATGCCCTCAATGCGTTCAATTTCCTTGGAAATGCGCTCGTATTCACGGCGCTGGCTTTCCATGGTTTCAGCCTTGAGCTTCATGTACAGCGAATAACCGCCCTTACCGCAACGGGCTGTGCCGTTGGTAATTTCAATGGTGCGGTCGGTGACACGGTCAAGGAAATAGCGGTCATGCGATATAATGATGGCTGCTCCCTTGTATTTGAGCATGTAATCCTCAAGCCATTCCACACTTGCAATATCAAGATGGTTGGTCGGCTCGTCCAGCAAAAGCAGATGCGGCTCGCTCAGAAGCAGCTTGCCGAGACTGAGCTTGGTGCGCTGTCCGCCGCTGAGTGCGGTTACAGGCAATGTGTGCTCACTTTCGGGGAAGCCGAGGCCGACAAGGCAGGATTTTGCCCTTGCCTTATAGGTAAGACCGCCCTTGCTCTGATATTCCTCGGTTAATTGTGCCTGCTTTGCAATGAGGTCATCCGTGTTGCCGTCCGCATTTTCGAGTGCGGTATGCAGCTCCTCAAGCAGCACCTCCATGTGTGCAAGGTCTGCAAACACAGTGAGCATTTCCTCATAAACAGAACGGCTGCTGTCACGGCAGGCATGCTGCTCAACAAAGCCGACCTGCGTGCCCCTGGCAAAATAAAAGCTGCCGCCCGTGGGCTCATGCTCCCCTGTCAGCACCCTGAACAGGGTGGTCTTGCCGCTTCCGTTTCTGCCGATGAGTCCGATGCGGTCGCCCTTTGCAACCTCAAAAGAGACGTCCGTGAGAACGTCCCTGTGTGCAAACGACATTTTTAATTCGGATACGGTAAGAAGTGACATATTTTATACTCTGATTTCCATAATTTTCATATTGCCCTGCAGGGTGAATTCCCCGTGATTGGCAGGAACAAAAATGCACGAGCCCTTTTGCAGGTCAATTTCCTGCTTGCCGTCGGTCAGCTTGCCGTTGCCGTCAGTGACAAGCAGGCTGACAAACGATGCTTCGTCTGCATTCCGGACGGTTTCGCCGTCAAGCACCAGCGCAGTCATGGAGAAATATTCACACGAGGCCAGCAGCTGCTGTGTGCCGCCTGCCATATTTTCAACTGCACCCTGTGCGGAAAAATCACGGACAGGCTTGTTCAGATGCACAACGTCGAGAGCCTTGTCCACGTGCAGCTCTCTCTGCTTGCCGTCCTTGCCGACGCGGTTGTAGTCAAACACACGGTAGGTCACATTGGAGCTCTGCTGCACCTCTGCAAGCAGAATGCCTGCGCCGATGGCATGCAGTGTGCCTGCAGGAATGAAGCAGACATCACCGGGCTTGACAGCCACACGGTTGCATTTTTCGAGCAGTGTGCCTTTTTCAATTGCTTCGCGGCATTCGTCCTTTGTCAGCTCACCGACAAAGCCGTAAATCAGCTCTGCACCCTCGTCACAATCGAGGATATACCATGCTTCTGTTTTTCCGTTATCGTTTTCAACTCTGCGTGCATATTCATTTTCGGGATGCACCTGCACGGAAAGACGGTCACGCGCATCGATGAATTTCACAAGCAACGGAAAATCGGGCAAATCAGCACATTTTGTGCCGAGCACTGACTTGCCGTGCTTTTCAACCGCCTGCATGAGTGTAAGGCCGTCATCCTCACCGCCGACGACCGTGCAAGGGCCGTCCTTGTGTGCGGAAAGCATCCATGCTTCTGCAATATTATCGCCTTCGGTCTGAAAGCCGAAGCCTTCCTTCATACGGTTGCCGCCCCAGATAATTTCCTTAAGAGCAGGCTTCAGGTTGAGAATCTGCATAAAAACCCATCCTTTTTTACAAATATGGAATGAGTATACCCTATTTTTACTTTTTTGTCAATCCGTCCCGATGTCGTCCCAAAGCTTGCGCAGAATCACATTTTTGCAGCCGCCGACCTTGTTGCAATTCGGCAGATTGGTGCAGACGGTGCGCTTTGTGCCGTTGTGAAAAACCGTAACCTGCATAATGATATTTTTGTTGAGCACACTGCAATATTGCTCATAAGAATTAAAATGCTTTTTCAAATTGATCACCCATCCACATTATACAGCAGTGCACATGAAAATAAACGCAGGTATTGGCGATAAAAATTTTTAATGTTTTTTGATTGCTTACATACATTTTAAAGTAAGTATTGACAAAGTGTTCAATATTGGATATACTGAATCCAAATATTTATTTTTAAAGGAGATACGAAAGTGGACGTTCCCATACGATCGTGGCAATTGCTTACAGCATCGGCTGATGCGGCTGTCAACACGGCTTCAGCAGGTGTAGGCGGAGAAATTTTGTCAAAGGTCATTGTTTTGTTTATTCTGATTCTTGTGAATGCGTTTTTTGCAATGAGCGAGATTGCAATCATCTCACTCAATGACACCAAAATACAACGCATGGCAGAGGACGGAAACAAAAAAGCAAAACAGGTCTGCAGGCTGACCGAAAATTCTTCACAGTT
>JAZOWJ010000222.1:0-2001 GCA_045659125.1 Acutalibacteraceae bacterium | reverse complement strand
GGCACCGAAGCCGCAGCCCATGCGTTCTTCAAAGCTGTACAGACCGCTTGTTGTTGATGTGTTGTAAATCGCCTTGAGCATCGGCTCGGGACCGCATGCGCAGGTGTATGTATAATCCAATTCCTTGAGTGCATCTGTTACAAAGCCCTTTTTGCCGTAGCTGCCGTCCACGGTTGTGACGATCGTTTCGCAGCCGAGTGCCTTGAATTCGTCCTCGTAGAAGATTTCATCCTTTGTGTTGAAGCCGAGAATGGCAGTTACCTTTTTGCCTTCCTTGAGAAGTGCCTTTGCAACGCCGAACATCGGGGGAACACCGACACCGCCGCCGAGCACTACGGGGTTTTCACCTGTCAGCGCAGTGTCAAAGCCGTTGCCGAGCCCCGAAAGAACATCGAGCTGCTTTCCTGCAGCAAGGGTTGCCATGTAAGCCGTGCCCTTGCCGACTACCTTGTAAATGATGGTAACGGTTTCGTCATTCCAATCGCAGACGGAAATGGGTCTGCGCAGATAAAAGCCGTCAAGCTGAATATTGATAAACTGACCGGGGACCGTGATTGCCGAGGTGTCGCCCGACAAAATCATTTTGTAAACGTTTTCGGTAAGCTTTTTGTTTTCAAGAATGGTGAAAATGCCTTGCTTTGTCATCTTTCTGCCTCCCATACGATATTGCCGTTTTTAACGGTCATCAGGCACTTGCCGTAAACAGACCAACCGTCAAACGGTGTTGCCTTGCCCATGGATACAAAATTTTTGCTGTCGATTGTGAATTCTGTATTCAAGTCAAAGACCGTGAAATCAGCACTTGCGTCGTCCTCAATGTCCGTGCCGATGCCGAATCTCTTTTTTGCGTTGTTGTGCAAAAGGTCCATCAATTTTTCAAGGGTGATAAGACCTGTTTTTACAAAGTGTGTATACATGATCGGGAATGCGGTTTCAATGCCTGTAATGCCCATCATGCTGCCTGCAAGACCCTTGCTTTTTTCTTCCGCAGAGTGCGGTGCATGGTCGGTTGCAATCATGTCGATGGTGCCGTCAAGGATGCCTTCGATCAATGCCTTTTTGTCTTCTTCACTGCGTAAGGGGGGATTCATTTTGAATCTTCCTTCCTCCTGCAGGTCTTTGTCACAAAGCACAAGATAATGCGGACCCGTTTCGCTTGTCACATCCACACCCTCTGCCTTTGCCTTGCGGATGAGCTCCACACTTTCCTTTGTTGAAATGTGGCAGACATGGTATTTGCAGCCTGTTTCCTTGGCAAGACGCAGGTCGCGTTCGATCATCTTCCATTCGCTTTCCGAGCAAATGCCTTTGTGGCCGTGTTCTTTGCAATATTCGCCGTCGTGAATATAGCCGCCATGCAGCAGGTCATTGACCTCGCAGTGTGCGGAAATGATTTTGCCGAGCTGCTTTGCTTTCAGCATGGCTTCTCTCATCATTTCTTCATCCTGCACACCCTTGCCGTCATCCGAAAAACCGATGCAGTCATCTGCCATTTCTTCGAGGGCAGAAAGCATTTCTCCCTGCTGCCCGACGGTGACGGAAGCAAACGGATGCACCCCGATCACAGCATCCTTTTCGATAATATCAAGCTGCTCTTGCAGGTGTTCTTTGCTGTCGGGAACGGGTTTGAGGTTCGGCATGGAGCAGACCTCGGTGTAGCCGCCTGCTGCACAGGCCTTTGTTCCGCTTGCAATGGTTTCCTTGTATGAAAAACCCGGCTCTCTCAAATGCACATGTGCATCGATGAAACCGGGAAAAATAACACAATCGGGAAAAGAAAACACCTTTGCCGTGTCATTTGCACAAACAGAAAATGAGCCGCACTCCACCGAAACGGTTTCCGGTGAAAAACGGCGGTTTTTATAAACAGTACAATCAGTTACTTTAAATGTCATAATCTATCATTCCTTTTCAATGCATTATACATTTTTTATCCTTTTATGTCAAGTCATATTCTTGACTTTTCTTTATAAATATGGGATACTGTGTGCAGGAGGGATG
>JAZOWJ010000221.1:0-15081 GCA_045659125.1 Acutalibacteraceae bacterium | reverse complement strand
CCGTTGCATTTTTCTTCATCTATTTTTATGATTTTACGAATCATCTTCATTGCTCCTTTTTGTTTTTTCTTGATTTTGTGGTTTCATTGTACTACAATAAACACAACAAGTCTGTTGTATTTACAACAAAAGAGGGATTGTATGAAGAAATATATTTCCATTTTAAAAACAACACAGCTTTTTTCGGGGATCGGGGAGTCGGAGATTGAATCCATGCTCGTCTGTTTGCAGGCAAGGGAAGAATCCTATAAAAAGGGAGAATATGTGTTTCGCCAAGGGCAGTATCTGTCACAATTGGCTGTTTTGGTGCAGGGCAAACTGCACGTGCAGACCGATGATTATTGGGGCAACCGCAGTATTGTCAGCGTCATCGGGATCGGTGACCTGTTCGGAGAAGCCTATGCCGCACCGAACAGCGGGACACTTTTGAACGATGTGGTTGCCGAGCAGGACAGCACCGTGTTGTTTTTCGACGTTCGTCGCATTCTTACCGTGTGTTCATCTGCCTGTGTTTTTCATACGGCAGTGGTGCAGAATCTGTGTTTTGCGCTGTCGGAAAAGAACAGAAAATTAGTGCAGAAGCTCGGACATATTTCCAAGCGGACAACAAGAGAAAAACTCATTTCCTATCTGTCCGAAGAAGCCAAACGGCACAACAGCGGCACTTTCACCATTCCCTTTAACCGACAGCAACTTGCCGACTATCTGTCGGTTGATCGCAGTGCCATGTCCAATGAACTGAGCAAAATGCAAAGGGAAGGCCTGCTGACAAGTGACAAAAGTCGGTTTACCTTACTTGAATAACAAAAAATGAGAAGCAGAACAAACTGCCTCTCATTTTTTTTCATTATTTGTAGTCAATACTGTATTCCACGATCAGCAGTGACTTGTTGCTTTCTGAATAAAAGGCATTGATAAACCGATGATTGCCAAAACGATCCGGCAAGGTATTGAACTCGTCTTCGCTGATATTGTAAATTAAATTATACTCAAAGGCTGAGGAATCTGCGAACGGGGATGTTATTCCGATCAATTCATTTGGTATGTAACGCAGCCATTTGTCGCTTCCGGCAAGCATTTTTTCAAGTTCCTTTGCTTCGTCATCGTCAAAATAAACGGTGCTGTAATAATAAATATATCCTCTTGAAACAGACTGCTTGCCTTTGGTCCAGTCCTGTGTGACGACTTGCTCGTGCTGCGGGATATCCATATCAATGTACTGTTCAAGTGCAAGAATGGGTTCATCCGAGTAATCCTGCAACGGGGCAGTGATAAACGAGAAAGATCCGTAAAGACACAGCAAGACCGTCATGATGCATCCGACCACAATATTCTTTTTGTATTTGTAATACTTTTTTTTCTTTAGAATCAGCCCCAGAATGATGGATGCAAGGGGAATGGGAATCATGGTGTAAAACAGCCATGCATTCTGAAAGAATTTGTGGTTCTGATCCGAAACAAAGGATATAATCTCCAAGGCACCGACGATGGAAAGCAGAGAAGCAACGAACAGAACAATCGACAGCAGCGAAAGACCATCGGTTTTGTTGTGTTTTTCAACTTTTGCGGAAAAGTTGCGAGTCAGATAGTCAAAAAAGGATTTTTCGGGCAGATCTTTTTTCGGAATGTCAAACAGAATATTGCCGTAGCTGATGGTGTAATAATGCTCGGTGTCTTCAATTTTTTCGATGTCCGAAAAATAGATTTTATAAAAGGAAGTCGCTTCACCGTTGCGGCTGATCTGCACTGTAAAATAGTCGTAAAATGTTTCGTAGTAATAGATTCTTTCCTTTGTTTTTGCAAGGGCAGCTTTCAGTGCTTTTGAATTTGTAACAAGTGAGCGGATGTTTATAACGGTATGTATGATGAGAAAGAGGAGGAACGGACCGGCAGTTTGTATGTTTTCTTGATCCGTAGCCGAAATGATCGTAAGGGCGGCAAGAATCATAAAAACAATAACAAAATTGCGGATTGCTTTTGTCAGCCACATTTTATAGCGTATCTCGTTGTCCTCGTCCGTGAATGTGAAACGATAGGATTCAACGGGCTGCGGTTTTTCTTCGGCAGGTGTATCGGGAGCACAGCCGAGCAGTGCATCCACGGAAATGCCGAACACCTCTTTCAGACGGACAAAGTTGTCAATCGTCGGCATGGTCTGATCGTTTTCCCAGAGACTTATCGTCTGTCGGCTTAAATTCAGTTTCTGCCCGAGGTCTTCCTGCGAAAGTCCCAAACGTTTTCTGTGGTATTGAATGTTTTCACCGATGGTCATAAACAACTCTCCTTTACATGATTCTGTTTTCAAATGTGGCTGTCAGCCATTGGGCAAAGAACATGGTTTTGACTTGTGACGGACCGACGATATGCATCACGCAGGTATCATAATAAAAAACGGCATCGGTGCGAGAAAAGCCATTGCCGCTTGTATGCCAACCTTTTTTGTTGTCCCCGCGATAGGTACGTATGTTTTTCAGGTATGCATCAAGATCGGTCTGCGTATGAAATTCACAGGCGTACACTTCAAATTTTTCATTTTTCCATTCTATCTGCTTTGCGAACGAACCGACGGGAAGAAGTCCTTCCAGGTTTTCGTCCGTGAGGTCTTTGACCGCAAATGCAGACATGGATTCCATTTTGGTTATGTCATCAAACATATTGATTTTTACATTCCGCGTGGCATACGTGGAAAGCATCACGTATGAAAGGAGCAGAAGCGGAAATATCAGAAATGCGAAATAATACGGCCAATGCGATTGTTTTTTGTGTTGTTGGTTCATTGGGGGTGTTTCCTCCGTTTGGGGATTGTGTTTTCAGTATAGCAGATTGCCTACAAAACGGCAAGCACGGATTGCTTGATTGCTGTCAAGTGACGCTTGCATTGGATAAAAATTAACAAAAGTGTTTAAGAATTTACGAGAAAGCAGTTTTTTCTTGTTTTTAACAAAGAAAATTCTCTTGCTTTTTTTTGCCAATGTGTTACAATAGATATATTATGAATCAGCAGGAGGAAAACTATGAAAATCAACGAAATGCTGCACAAGCTGTTCGGTACAACACCGGGGCAGGGTGTGCAGCCCAAGGAAGCCATTGCATACAGTGTGACCGGTATCGGCCAGAACTTTGTGTGCACCATCATCGGCTCTTACATCACCGTGTTTATGACAGATGCACTGCTGTTCGGTGCAGAGGGTGTGCAGATCGGTCATATCAGCGGTGCGGTTGCTGTTGCAATTCTGATGCTTGCAGCCCGTGTGTTCGACGCATTCAACGATCCCATCATGGGCAGTGTGGTTGACAAGACCCGTACCAAGTGGGGTAAATGCCGTCCCTACCTCAAATGGATGGCCATTCCCATTGCAATCTCCACCGTTCTCTGCTTCCTTCCCATTTTCAGTGCAGAAAGTGTTTATGACGGCTCCAAGACCACACAGACCTTTGTGACCATTGCGGTTATTTATGTTGTCTGGTCGGTGCTTTACACCATCGCGGACGTTCCCTATTGGGGACTTTCCACCTGCCTTACCAACGACACCACCGTGCGCGGTAACATCCTGACCGTTGCCCGTATGGCTTGCACAGTCGGTGCAGGTGCCGTTACTGTTTTCGTTCCCATCATCACAGGTGCCGTTACTGCAAAATACAAGTATACCGTTGATGATCTTGCTCTGATCATGCAGGACAAGGCAGAAGCCATTGCCAATATGGTTTCCAACCAGGGCATCACAGCCGAGGAGGCTGCCAACACCTTTGTCGGCACCGTTAAATTCGGTATGGAAATTGCCAATGCCGATGCACTCAAGATCGTTTATTTCATCTGCGCTGTTGTTCTTGTTATTTCCGCTGTTCCGATGTTCTTCTACGGCTTCAAGAACACGAAGGAGCGCTTCACCGCTGAAGGCGATGCTCCGTCCTTCGGACACAACCTCAAGCTTCTGTTCAAGAACAAGGAGCTGCTTCTCATCGTTCTTTCCGGCATTCTCGGCGGTGCAAGAATGGTTTATTCCTACACAGGCGGTCTGTATTTTGCAAAATACATTCTGCAGAACGAAGGCCTTTACGGCATCATCACACTGCTTGTTGTTCCCGGCGGTCTTGTTGCATCCCTGCTTGTGCCTTACCTTACCAAGAAATTCACCAAGAAATATACCTATATTTTCGTTCACCTCTTCGGCGGTGTTGTGATGGCGATTATGTATTTCGTCGGCTACGATGCACCGTGGAAGCTCATCGTCGGTGCTGTCGGTCTTGTTCTGCTCGGCATTCCGCAGGGTGTCAACAACATCATGACCTATGCTATGATCGGTGATACGGTTGACTATCTTGAATGGAAAACCGGTGAACGCGGTGAAGGCATCTGCTTCGCAATGCAGACCCTCATCAACAAAATCGGTATGGCTGTCGGCGCATTCATCGGCGTTATGTCCCTGAGCATTGCCAACATCGACACCAAAACCTACACCGTCGGCAATCCCGATGCACTGTGGAATGTGCTTATTCTCTCGGGTGTTATCAGTATGTTTGCCTGCGCAGTGCCGATGTTCTTCTACACCCTTACCGAAAAGCGTCAGCGTGAAATGGTTGCTGAAATCGAAGAAAGAAAAGCCGGTAAATAAATCATCCAAGCAGCTGTAAAGGGGATAGGAAAAAATGCGCAGAATGGACAAACTTCAGCCAAGAACAAAGCAAAAGCTTTGTTCTTGGGTACCCGAAGGCGTACAAAGGTACGTCGAGAGGCGAAGTTTGTTCATAGCATAAAACATATTTTCAAGAAAATATTATCCTTTTATAGTTTCAGGGATTCTTTTGTTTTGATTTAACAAAAGAATCCCTTGTTTTTTTAGTTTTATTAGTTTTATGCGTTCTGCACTTTTTTTACATCCCCTTTTTTTTGATTTTGCAGACCGTTTTGTCGGCAATCGGTCAGCAATTTGTCAGACAAATTGCTGACGGGGGTGCGCAGGAAGTCCCGTCACCAAAGGCTTCGCAGAGAGGGTGGTCTGCAATTTGTAAGACAGCGTGTCGGCAAAGTTCGTTTTTCAGGGAGGCTTTTTTTAAGACCGTACATACTATTTTATATAGAAAGAAAGATATAAAAGAATGAGTTATAAGAATGATATCTCTCTCTTGCGCACGCAAAATAAATTAAAATAATTATAAAGCGCTGTTTGCTTCTGATTCTTGACAAGAAACGCAAAAACAGGTATAGTCAAAGGGCAGTTTATTTTTTGTGAGGAAAATATGGAATACATTACTTATGTTTGTCTTGCTCTGGCGGCGATTGCAGCGCTTGACAGAATTTTCGGCAGCCGTCTTGGTTTAGGGACTGAACTCGAAAAAGGCATTGAAACCCTTGGCCCTTTGACTCTTTCCATGGCAGGTATGATTATTGTTGCCCCGTTTTTAGCCGGGCTGCTTGGCAAAATCAGCGGCATTTTTCCGTCGTTTCTTGATTTTTCCATTGTGCCGAGCTGCTTTTTAGCCAACGATATGGGCGGTGCACACCTTGCTTCGCAGCTGGCTTCGGATGAAAAGGTCGGCTATTTCAACGGCCTTGTGGTGGCTTCCATGATGGGTGCTACCACCTCGTTTACCATTCCCTTTGCCCTGCAGATGACCGATAAGGAAAAGCACAGTGACATCATTTTCGGTATTCTTTGCGGTATGCTCACCATTCCCGTCGGCTGCTTTGTCGGTGGTCTTGTTGCAGGGCTGTCCGTTATCAGTGTGCTTGTCAATCTTATTCCGCTGCTCATTTTTGTGGCGGTGATTGCTTTCGGTATTCTGAAATTTGAAAAGGTGACCATCAGAATCTTCAAGGGCTTTGCATGGCTTATCAAGGCTGTCATTACCTTCGGGCTGATTGTCGGCATTGTGGAATTCGCAACCGGCTTCAGAATTCTGCCGCAGATGGAAACGCTCGGCAATACAATGGATATTATTATCAATATTATCTGCATCACTGCAGGTGCATTTCCGTTGCTGAGTCTGCTGAAAAGGTTTCTGCGCAGGGTGTTTGCGCGGATGGGTGAAAAAATGGGCATCAATGAAACCGCCGCCTTTGCATTGCTCAGCACAACGGGCACAAACATCACCACCTTTGAGGCAGCAGGCCGCATGGACCGCAAGGGGCTCATTCTTAATTCCGCTTTTGCGGTGAGTGCATCATTTGTGTTTGTGGATCATCTTGCATTCTGCATATCTTATAACGCAGAATTTGTGCCTGCTATGATCGTCGGCAAGCTGACTGCAGGTGTGACGGCGGTGGTGGTTGCCAACCTGCTTTACAACCGTAAAATCAAAAAAGGGGTTTGATTGTATGTTTTCTGTCGGTCTGTCTTCCTGCAGCAAGGAATTGAATGAGAAACTGTTTGCCGCTTACAAAGAGGCAGGCATCACCCACATGGAATTGTCTGCGGATGCAGAGATTCTTGAGGAGCTTGATTTTGATAAGGTAAAGGCCTTGGCAGACAAGCACGGCATTGTGCTGTGGAGTATGCACATTCCGTTTTCTCCGTTTTTCTTTCTTGATCCGTCCGACCCCGAAAAACAGGAAACCACGCTTGCGTATTTTCGTTGGTGCATCAAAAAGGGGGCCGGCATCGGCATACGCAATTTTGTGGTGCATCCGTCGGCTGAGCCGATTGAGGAGCATGACCGTCCGCGCCGCATGGAAACGGCAAAGCAGAGCCTTGCGCAATTGTCGGAATTTGCAAAACAATACAATGCAGTGATTGCGGTCGAAAATTTGCCCCGTACCTGCCTCGGGCGTGACAGCAGGGATATGCTCGAATTGCTGTCGGCACACCCCGATCTGCGGTGCTGTTATGACACAAACCATCTTTTGAGCGAGAATGCACCTGATTTTATCCGTGCGGTGGGCGATAAAATCATCACTACCCATGTGTCGGACTATGATTTTCTCAATGAGCGCCATTGGCTGCCGGGTGAGGGCAAGGTGGATTGGCAGAAAATCATTGCTGCCCTGCGTGATGTCGCCTACAAGGGGCCTTGGCTGTATGAACTCGGCTTCAATGCCCCTGCAAGCATCGTGCGTGAGCGTCCCCTGACCTGCGAAGACTTTTTTCGCAATGCAAGCGAATTGCTCTCGGGGCAGGAGATGACCGTACTCGGCACCCCTGCCGAAGGCTTGAAAACATGGCGATAATATATTGACATTACACCCTTTTTTCTGTAAAATGAATACGGAAAGAGGGTGTTTTTATGAAGCTCTATATCAAGCAGAGAGTGTTTTCATGGAAGGACCGCTTTACGGTTTGGGATGAAAACGGAAATGACCGCTACTATGTGGAGGGCGAGCTCTTTTCGTGGGGTAAAAAGCTGCATATCACTGATGTGCAGGGCAATGAGGTTGCGTTTATCCGTCAAAAGGTGTTCAGCTTCCTGCCGCGCTATTTCGTTGCGGTCAACGGTGTTGATGTTGCCGAAATCGTCAAGGAATTCACCTTTTTTAAGCCGAAATACCGCATTGAAGGAATGAACTGGGATGTGGACGGTGATTTCTGGAATCATAACTATACCGTATTGCAGAACCGTGCACCTGTGGTGCGGATTCAGAAGGAATGGATGACCTGGGGCGACAGCTATGCGCTCGACATTGCCAACCCTGCCGACGAAATTCCTGCCCTGGCGGTGGTGCTTGCCATTGACTGTGTGATGGCGCAGCAGCAGGCCGCAGCCGCAAACTGACGGAGGAGAATATGAACAATCACAGACTTGATTTTGCGTGCGAGGACCTCGGCAACGGAATCTTTCGCATCAATGAATTTGATTTTGCAAATGCGTATCTTGTTGTCGGTGAAGAAAAAGCGGCACTTCTTGATTGCGGTGTCGGAATCGGGCAGATGGCTGAATTTGTGAGCACGCTGACCGACAAGCCCCTGACCGTGCTTGCAACCCATACCCATGCCGACCATGTGGGCGGTGCTGTGTGGTTCAAGGAAATTTATCTGCATCCCAACGATTTCAAATGGTGCAGATTCGATGTTACGAAGTGGAGCAGAATGTATTTTCTGCATCAGCACCCTTATAAGAGAAAAACGCACCATGTGCGCTTTCGTGATGCATGGCAGGGTGAATACAAGCCCGTTGTAAAAGCACTCAATGAGGGTGATATTTTCGACCTCGGAGCAAGGCAGATTGAGGTCTTTTTCACCCCCGGCCATTCCACAGGCCATGTTATTTTCCGCGACAGCAAAACAGGTGCTCTGTTCACAGGCGACAATGTGAATCCTCTTGTTGCCTTGCATTTTCCGAACTGCACCACAGTGGAGGAATGGAAGGAAGGTGCCCTGCGCACGCTCGGGTTGGCAGGAACCAATCCCATGTACGGCGGTCACGGCGACGGCAGAATCACAAGGGAAATGATTGAAGAAAACCTTGCCAATGCCGACGAAATTCTCAAATCTCACAATGCAAAAAAGGGAAAAGTCAAAAAAATGTCACAAGGCGCAGTTGTGCCGAGTGTGCTTTATAAAACAGATAAAATTCACAAAAAATAAAGGAGTTTATTATGATTCAGCATCTTACACAGCAGGTTCTGCCGTTCTGGCTCAACAACGCCATTGACAATGAAGAGGGCGGCATTTTTACACAGCTTGACCGCAAGGGCAATGTGTACGGCACCGAAAAAAGTGTTTGGTTCCAGGGCAGAGCGCTTTATATTTTCGCAAGCGCCCACAACTACGGACTGACCGACTACGGCTATCTTGATGCCGCAAAGAAGATTTATGAATTTTTGCCCAAATGCACTTCCGAATCGGGCAGAATGCCCTTCACCGTGACCCGTGAGGGCAAGGAAATTCAGATGCGCCGCTACTATTTCAGCGAAACCTTTGCTGCCATCGGCTGTGCGGAATATTATCTTGCAACAGGCGACGAAGAAGCAAAGCAGAGAGCAGAAATGTATTTCGATGTGGCTTACCGTCTGTTCACGGGTGTTGAAAAGACCGAACCCAAGTTTAACCCCGAAAACCATCCCTACAAGGGTCTTTCTCCTGCCATGATCATGCTTGCCACCTCGCAAGTGCTTCGCAAGCTCAACAAGGAAAAATATGATGCCTGCGCCAAGGCTGCCGTCAAGGAAATCTATACCCATTGGACCGAAAAGGGATTGCTCGAAAACATCGGTCTTGATAACAGGTACATGGATACTCCCACGGGCAGACTGGTCAATCCCGGCCACTCGCTCGAGGCTGCATGGTTTTTGATGACCGAGGGTGTTTATCAGAACGATGAAACACTTAAGCAGTTCGGCAAGGATATTATTGACATTTCCATGAAGCACGGCCTGTATGACGGCGGCATTATTTCGTTCTGCGATTGTGACGGACATCCTGCAACCGCACTCGAATGGGATATGAAGCTGTGGTGGCCGCAGTGCGAGGCTATGATTGCAAACTTACTTGCCTACAAGCTGTACGGTGAAGAAAAATACCTCAACTGGTACAACACCGTCAAGGAATACACCTTCGACAAATTCGTGGATAAGGAATACGGCGAATGGTACGGCTACCTGCATTATGACGGCACAGTTGCCAACGAGCTCAAGGGCAATATCTTCAAGGGACCGTTCCACATTCCGAGAATGCTCATGCTCATCGACAAAATTGAAAAAGGCGACTACTGCCTGTTCTGATTCATCGCATAATAAAAGAGATTGCAAACCGAAAGGAATGCAATCTCTTATTGTTTTATGTGCTTTTATCAGTTGCAGAAAATGTCGGTTTCGATGTAGCGGATACCCATGTCGTAGAGCATCTTTGCATCTTCCAATTCGTTGACCGTCCAGTAGGAGGCAGGGATGCCTGCGTCAATGGCAAGCTGAATGGTTTCGGCTGTGTTTTTTTCAAAGCTGGGGGAGAGCCACACATTGCCGCCGAGTGCCTTTGTTTCGGTAATAATTTCGGGGGTGATTGTGTCCACAAGATACCACAGCTCAATATTTGCATCGTAGGCACGGATGGTTTCGAGCTGCTTGTAGTCGAAGGAAATGATGATAGCACTGTCCTCAAGACCCTTTGCGTAAACAGCATCCACGATGGTGTAAAGCTGATCGTAGCCGTCGGCCTTGATTTCAATCTGCGGACGGGTGGAGGTGCCGACAAACACATCGAGATATTCGTCGAGCGTGGCAATCTTCAGGTCCTCGTAAGCCCAGAAGTTGCAGCCCTTCTTATAGGAGAATGTGCGCAGCTCCTCGAAGGTGGTTTCGCTGATTTCGGCATACTGGCAGAACATATTGTCGGTATCGGAATTGTGGTTGAGCACCCACACGCCGTCAGAAGTCTGCAGAATGTCGCATTCAGCGGTGTAGAAGCCGAGCTCAACCGCTGCCTCGTAAGCAGGAATGGTGTTTTCGGGAGCCTTTGCGGTGATGCCGCGGTGTGCGGTCAGGTAAACAGGGTCTTCCGCCGAGCCGATGCCGTTTTCGGAAAGGGAAATGACTTCCTTTTCGGCATAAATCATTTTTGCAATCGGCAAAAACGGAAGCACGGGGCTCATGAACAGCGGAACGAGAATGAGTGTGATAAGCTTATTCAGAATGGCCATGTGATTTCTCCTTATTTAAGAAATGCAAGGGTGTAAGCGGCTACTTCCTCAGCCATGTTTTCAATGAACATGTGGCCGCCGCCTTCAACATCAACGCAAACTGCATCGCTGGGCAGGTGGGCTGCAAATTTTACGCGGTCTGCCTGCGGAATCACATTGTCCTTGGTGCCGTTGCAGTAGAAAATGGGCTTGCCGCAGGTGCGCAGACCGAGGAAATCGGTTGCGGGAACCTCGGTGAAGCAATAGATGGCACCCTTGCCTGTGCCCTTGATGGACAGAGGATCCTTGATTTTTGCAATGTCATAGCTTGCTGCATATTCGTTGTCCTGCAGGCCCATTCTGAGCATCATGTTGAAAACGAAGTCCATTTTGACAAGCATTTCCATCATGGTGCCCATCACGGTGATGACGGGTGCAAAGGTGAACATATTTTTGATGCCCTCTCCCATGCCTGCGTTACCGGCCGTGCCGTAAAGCAGCAGAGCGGAAACGGAATCGGGATATTCCTGCATCATGCCCTGGGCATAGTAGCCGCCCATGGAATGGCCTGCAACGATCCACGGCTCGTCGCTCAGGTGGGTCATGAGGGTATGCACAAGCTGAGTTCTTGCGATGCGCTCGGTTTTGGTGGTTTCACGGGTGGAATAGCCGTAGCCGGGCAGGTCCACAAGCACGCAGGTGTAGCCGTTTTCAACGAGAATGGCTGCAAGGTTTTCCCAGCAGTAGCCCGACAGGGCAAAGCCGTGAATCATCATGATCTGACCGACGGGGTTGACGGCCTCCTTCACGCGGAAATGAAGCACATATTCACCGTAAGCGAGGAAACGGCTGTCTTCATACGGGGTTGCATAGGGGCCCTCGGCAATTTCTTCTGCAACAAGAATCACTTCCTCCTCGGGAAGCAGCTCCATTGCAGCTGCAGGGATGCAGCAGCCGAGAATCAGCATAACAGCGGACAGAACAAGGCAAAGTATTTTCTTTTTCATGTGACTTTGTTCCTTTCTTTTTTCAGATTGATTTTATTATATCATATTGCTTGTTTAATTGCAAGCAGCAAGAAGCTTGTCGGCCACGGCCGCAATGTCCTGCTCGCTCCAATCGGGATTGACAAAGCAATAAACGGTTTTCGACAGGTGTGCAAGGGAAGCAGGACACATATCCTTGGTGTAGTTATGGCGCAGCTTTTCGTTTGCAGGCATTCTGAACGGATCCATCAGCGGATGCAGTGCACCGCGCTTTTCCATGACGGGGGTCCAGCTTGTATATACATGGCGGTCGCATTCGGCAGGAATCATGCCGCCTGTTTTCTGCGAAAATGCCTTGGCCTGATCGGCTGTTTCAAAACGGAAGGCAATGATGTTGCCTGTATCGCCGTCGGCATCGTTGTCGGGTGCAAGGGCAATTTTTCCGTCAAGCTTATCAAGCACAGCCTGCTTTGCCTTTCGCAGGTCTGCAACAATGGAATCAAGCTTCTGAATCTGACAGCGCATCACAGCCGCCAGCAATTCGTTGCCTCTGTATTCCGTGCCGCAGAAGCCCTGCTCGGAAAAGTCCTTCATCTGCTCACCGAAGAATGCAATGGCGGATGCATCGTGGTAAATGCAGCTGCGCTCATACAGCTTCTGGTCATTGGTGATGACACCGCCACCCTCACCGCAGGTTATGATTTTGAAGAAGTTGAAGCTGAATGCACCCATGTTGCCGAATGTGCCGCAGTATTTTCCGCCGAAGCTGCTGCCGACACCCTGACAGGCATCCTCGAGCACGAGCACATTGTGCTTTTTGGCAACGGCCATGATTTTTTCCATGTTGCAGGGTCTGCCGTTCATGTGCACGGGAATGATGCAACGGGTAGCAGGGGTGATTTTGCGTTCAATGTCCTCGGGGTCGATGGAAAGGGTTGCATCCACCTCCGTGACCACGGGAATGGCGCCGACGGCAAGCACTGCCATGGCGGTTGCGATGTAGGTGTAGGCAGGGACGAGCACCTCGTCACCCGGTCCGATGCCCAGTGCCACCAAGGCCGAAACGAGTGCACCCGTGCCGCTTGTGGTGAACGATGCATAGCTGACACCGAAATAGTTTTTCATATCCTCCTCAAAGCCCCAAACGGCCTTGCAGGAGTTGTTGACCTTGAAGAAGTCCTTTGCGTTAATGACTTGCGCTACGGCATTGATTTCTTCTTGTCCGATTCTGTACATTAAAATTCCTCCATTTTTGCAACCACTGCCTGCACAAGGTAATCGTCTGCGTTGTCCACAGGGGCTTGCAGGCCGTTGCCTGTTTTGAACATTTTGATTTCGTAGCCGCCGCGGATGATCTGGTCTGCGGACGGGAAATAGCTGTTGTTGCCGTTTGTGTTGCTCATGCAAAGAATATGCTTATGGGGAAAGGCTGCCTTGATGCGCAGGGAGATTTCCGTGAACATTTCGTAGGCAAAGGGGATGATGACCACATTGCCCAGCTGCACAAGGCTGATGTCAACCGTGCGGAATTGCTCCTGCGGAAGGTTATTTTCCCATGCGGCAATGACCTTTTCGTAATAGTGTGCGGTCTGCCTTTCAATATTGATTTCAAAATCCTTGTATTGCTCGTAGCCGTCCTTTGCTTGCTGCAGGGGAATTCTCGGCTGCAGGGGCAGCTTTACCTGCACAGGCAGGACGGTGATGGTCGGACTTGTGTAACCTTTTATGTTTTTCCATGCCCTGACAGCATCCAATGCTGCAAGGCCGCCCAGCGCAAGGGCATGCTGCATATCACCGACGGTTTGTCCGTTGGAAAGCCTCGGTCCCGTGTCACCCTCGCAGCCGTTGCAGAATGCCGTGATGCCGCCGCTTATCTGTGCAAGGCGGTCAATGGCAACACCGCACCAATCACGCGAAATGGTGGTGATGGCGCCGCAGGCTGTGTTGTGGGCACTGTAGTGAAAAAAATTGCCAATCGGCTTTTGGTTTTCATCCACGAAGGAAATAACACTCATTGTCGGGTCAAAGGTGCCCCACGGATTCTGTCCGAAATCGATTCTGCCGTCCGTGAGCAGCTGACGGCGGTTGATGCCGACATGACTTTCGGTGCAGGCATATCCCATTTTCGCTTCCTGCAAGGAAGAACAGGCTTCTTTGGCTGCTGCAAGAATGGCAGGAATGAAAATGCTTTCGCAGTAGGGCATGTCGATTTTTCCCCAGCCCTCTTCACCTGCGGTGTTGGGGCCTGTGTGGGTGTGGATGGCATGGATCAGAATATTCTCAAAGGGGATATTCTCGTTTTCTGCAATCGTCTGTCGGATGCGCTCGCAAAGTGTATTGTGAATCAGGCAGACATCACAGCTGATAAGCAGCACCTTCTGCTGTTCATCCGCAAAGCAAAATGCGGTTACAAACAGGCGGTCGTTGATGCGCTCTGAAAAAATCTTGTCGTGGTATCCATATAAATTACCCCCGAGGTCGGGGGTAATGTCTTTTCGGGAAACACCTGTCAGAAATGACATAAAGCTTCCTCCTTATGATTGTGCACTATCTGCAGCTGCACCGCTGACGAGTGCTTCACGGCGCTCGGCAAGGTCCTTGTACATCTGGTTTCGTTTTTCCTTGGTCAACGGCCACAGGAACTTCGGGATAATACCCAACGAGCCTGTAATGACGGGAACGGCGGAGCAAAGGGCAAACAGCCAGAATTTGGTGCGGTTGTCCTGCGTGCCGATTTCAAGTCCCTGTACATAGCCGATTTTCTTGAGAACAATATTTCTGACCGAGTTCATAAACGAGCTCTGAATTTTCAGCACAAGGCTCTTGGCAACGCTGGTGGTGGCCTCCATGCGGTAGCCGTTTTTCCACTCGCAGTAGTCCATGGCCTCGTTCCACAGGTCTGCATTGATAACCTTGTTGACACCGAAGGTCCATTTGCCCATGAATTCACGCACACCGACGGCAACCACCATGGGGATCATCTTGGTGTAGTTGCGGTTGATGATACCGAACAGGAAATAGCCGATGTTCAGGATGTCACCGTAAATATCCGAGCCGACCCAGATGGCCTTTGAGGAAAATCTGCGGCGCAGGGGGCCTACAAAGCCGTAGCTGATGGAGCCGTTAAAGGAGGACGGGGCATTGGCAAGGGTGATGAGTGAATAGGAGCCGAAAACGTCAATAAAGTAGTTTGTTTCGCTTGTGCCGACGCTGAAGCCGCCGAGGAAATCCGACAGGCACATCAGCAGAACGGGGTAGTTGGTCACAATGGCATGCAGGCCTTCCTTGATGTTCGGCTTTTCGATGGACTGCGGCACTCTTTCCTTGGAAACAAGGAAGAAATACAGTGTCATCACGGACGAAACAAGGCTTGTGCCGATACCGAAGGACATGAAAGCGGAGCTCAGCTTCCAGTTGATCATCTTGTTGACAATCAGGTCATACAGAGCACCGAAGATATAACGCGGCAGGTCCTCGCCGAGGTAGCCCGACAGCAGCTCAACAAGGGTAATCAGGCGCACACGTTCATTCGGGTTTGGTGTAATTG
>JAZOWJ010000220.1:0-5583 GCA_045659125.1 Acutalibacteraceae bacterium | reverse complement strand
GAGCGAAGCGGAACAAGCGACAGCTTCCGCAATATTTGCAACGCAAATATATCACACGCGAAGCGTATATCACCACACCGCAGGTGTGATATCATTCGCCCCATCGGGGCGTATATCATTTATGGTTTATGCAATAAACCGCAATTTACCGCAAAACAGGGGCTCTGCATTGCTGCAAAGCCCCTGCTGTGTAAGGAGAAAATCACTGAATATCAATTCTGCGTGCCTGCGGAACCTCGACTGCCTTTTTGGGAAGATGCAGGCTGAGTATGCCGTTTTCGTATTTTGCGCCGATTTCGTCTGCGTTGATGCCCGAAATATCGAAGCGACGAGAGCATTTGCCGTATCTGCGTTCGCTGCGGATGACGCGGTTTTCGCTGTCCTTTTCCTCGGTTTCGCTCTTGCGCTCGGCGGAAATGGTGAGCATATCGCCATCCACGGACAGCTGAATTTCGTCCTTGCCGTAGCCGGGCATCTCGGCCTCGAGCAGATAGCCGTCGGCGGTTTCGGTGATGTCGGTGCGGATGAGAGCAGTATCGGCATTGAGTGTGCCGAAGCTGTTGCCGAAAAAGGCACGGTCAAATTCGTCGAAAAGACGGAACGGATTGGCATAAAGATTTCTGCGTGTTGCGGGTCTGATTTCTAACATAATAAATTACCTCCATTGGATTGTTTTTCGCTTACGGGTGTTGTATACTGTATGCAGTTATGTGTTATTGTGCATGGGAATCATCTCCTGTTTGCTTCGCCTTGGGCTTCTTTCCCCTTCGGCAATTGTAATATATCGCATAATTGTTACGGATAAGTGTTTATTGTGTGACTGAATTGTAAATATTAGCACTCTACAGCGGAGAGTGCTAATATTTTTACCCCTTGCCTTACGATTTTTCTGACATGGTGCGAATCGGCTGATTTTTCTTGCTTTTCCTTTTTTAGTATGCTACAATTAAACAGGATATAAACATAAAAATGAGAGCGAGGGAAAACCATGAAATATGCACTCATCGGCTGCGGCCGTGTTTCTCCGAATCATCTGAAGGCCGCCAAAACAAACGGCTTGCAGATTGTTGCCTTTTGCGATTGCTCATTTGAAAATATTGATGATATGCTTCAACGCGCCTGCCTTGTTGAGGAATTCGGCAGCCTGCCGCGTTATACGGATTGGAATGCCCTGCTGCAGGCTGAAAAGCCCGATATGGTCAGCATTGCACTGCCAAGCGGTCTGCATGCCGAGGCAGCACTGGACTGCATTGCAAGCGGTGTGCATACTCTGATTGAAAAGCCCATTGCCATGTCCGTGCAGGATGCAGATGCGATCATTGCAGCCGCCGAAAAATACAATGTAACGGTTGGTGTGTGCCATCAGAACCGTTTTAATATTGCCGTGCAGGAAATGCGCAAGGCGATTGATGCAGGCTGGCTGGGGCAGCTTTCTCACGGTGCAATCACTGTGCGCTGGTGCCGCAGAAAGGGCTATTATGACCAGGCAGACTGGCGCGGCAAATGGGCCTCTGACGGCGGAACACTGATGAATCAGTGCATTCACGGTATTGACCTGCTGCGCTGGATGCTCGGCGGTGAGCTGGTTGAGGTGTTCGGCTTTACCGAGCGCAGGCAGCATCCTTATATTGAAGCAGAGGATGTCGGTGTTGCGGTGCTGAAGTTTGCAAACGGTGCGGTTGCCACCCTCGAGGGCACGGTCAACTGCACGGATATTGACCTTGAGGAGCACCTTTCCGTGTTTGGTGATACGGGAATGATCAAGCTCGGCGGCACATCTGCAAACACGGTTGAGGTGTGGCAGATGCAGCATTCTGAAGCTGACCTGAGCGGTCTGATTGAAAAAACCGAAAATGTTTACGGCAACGGCCACACAAGCCTGTTCAAGGATTTTGCAGCCGCCATCCGTGAGGGAAGAGAGCCGTATGTCACCGCAAAGGCAGGCAGGGATGCGCTTGAAACCGTGCTGGCTGTTTACAAATCCGCTGCCGAGGGCAAGGCTGTCCGTCTGCCTCTGCAGGAATGCTCGAGTGCCGATTTTGCAGGCCGCTTCGATGCGTAAGCTTGCTTTTTTGCGGTTATTATTGTATAGTATAAGAAGAAATTGTATTGAGAGGTTTTTGGAATGAAGAATTTTCTTGCCATTCTCGGTTGCTTTTTTCTGGCAATCATTCTGATTATGTTTTTTGCATCCTTCGGCAACCGAAGAACGGTTGTTGTGGAGGATCCCGACACAGGTGTGGTGGATGAAATCGAGGAAGAGGAAACCACCAAAAAGAAGAAAAACAACAAAAAGGATGACGAAGCCGTCACAACGGCTGATGAAGATGATACACAGGCGGACGAAGCAGATACCGATGCGGCCGATGAGCAGGAAAGCACCACAAGAGCAAGCACAGGCTCATCCTTCCTTGATACCGTTCTCGGTGGTGTTGAGGATGTGGTCGGCGAAGCACTCGGCGGTGCAGCTGATGTGGTAGAGGAAGCATTGTCAGGGGCTGCCGATAAGGTCAATGAAGCCCTCAATGACAACGAATAAAAACAAAAGCAGGGAGAAACGATTATGAAAAAGGCATTCAGAAAAGTTCTTTGTATTGTTCTTTGTCTTGTGATGGCAGTACCGCTTGCCGTTTTTGCAATGGCTGCCGATGCAGCGCAGGCAGAGGTGGTTGCAGGTGCTTTTACCGAGGATGATTTTCTGACCACCAAGGGTACAAAAATTGTCAACCAAAAGGGTGAGCAGGTTGTTCTCAAGGGTGTCAACATCGGCTCGTGGATGATCTGGGAGGACTGGCTGTCCCCCTATGAGGAAACCACCGACCATTACGATTGCCTTGAAACCCTCATTGAGCGTTTCGGTGTGGAAAAGGCTTATGCAATCATGGATACCTATATGGACAACTGGTTCACGGAATATGATCTGGATCAGATCAAGGAAATGGGCTTCAACTGTGTGCGTGTTCCGTTCTGGTATCGCAATTTCTATTATGATGATGTCGGCACGAAGATTCTTGACGAAAACGGTGAATGGGATTTTTCGCGTCTGGATTGGGTTGTTTCCGAATGTGCCGAAAGAGGACTTTATGTGATTCTGGATATGCACGGTGCCCCCGGATTCCAGAGCGATGCACCCCACAACGGCAAGGGGGATAGCTGCGGTCTTTATGAGCAGACCGAGCAGGGTGAATTCTACCGCTCTCTGACGATAGAGCTGTGGCAGGCTATTGCTGCACGCTTCAAGGGCAATCCTGCGGTTGCCATGTATGACCTGCTCAACGAGCCGATGTGCGATGTGGATGCCACCGAAATTGAAAGAAGAATCAACAACGAATATATCTATACCATTCTGTACGATGCCGTGCGTGAGGCAGATGCAGACCATATCATCACCATGGAATGCATCTGGACAGGCTTTGCTCTGCCGCCCACATGGTTCAAGGGCTGGAGCAATGTGGTTTATCAGGTGCATTTCTACAACAATTCCGACTTCATTTTCGCACTCTTCCTGCTTCTGCAGAAGATTCTGCATCCCAATGTGCCGATGCTGATGGGTGAATTCTTCCCGCATCAGAAAACCACATGGCAGGGCTGCTTCAAGTCCATGAAGCGTTTTAATTACAGCTGGATGCTGTGGACCTACAAGGCCGCAGGCCACATGATGTGGGAATCCGACTGGTGCCTGTTCGGCAGCCGTGACGGCTTTGAACGTGCCAAGCTCAAAACCGATTCCTATGAGGAAATTCAGCGCAAGCTCGGTGAATGCCTGCAGACGCAGAACGGCTATGTTGACACGGGACATTATGAAAAGAATGTTGCCGCACATCTCGGATAAAAGAACAAAAGGGTAAATATATGCAAAAAAAATGTCAGACATTCGATGTGTCTGACATTTTTTACATATATTATCTCTTTCTTTTCACGCCTTCGGGGTGAATCAACGGTTATACCGATTCCTCCTCACGGATAATCTTGCGGATGCCTTTTTCAGCCTTCACACGGGGAATCATGAACATGTGGCCGCAGCCGTTGCACCGCAGCCTGAAGTCCATACCGATGCGCAGCACATCAAAGCGGTTGCAGCCGCAGGGATGATTTTTCTTCATTTCAAGCACGTCGCCCGGACGGATATCCATATAATTCCTCTTTTCTGTTGTAAATTATGGTTTATCGGTCTGTTTGCAACAGCCCGAAATGCAAAGTGCAAAGTGCTAAATGCAAAATTAAAGGAATGGCGTTGCCATTATAGAAAATATAATTTTTAGTTTTGCTATTTTAAATTTTAGTTTGCACTGATTCTGCACACGCAATGTCATGTAAAATAGTTTGCAAGTATTTAAAATTGTGCTATTTTTTTATGTAAATTTCTTCATACTCTATAATCGGAGCGAAGCGACCCGATAATTTTGCATTCTGCATTTTGCATTTTGCATTCACGGTTTATCGTGCGTAGCACGCTAAACCATAATTTATTTCGCTTTTTTCACATTCTGCTTTTATTATAGCATACTTTCACTGCAAGACAAATATATTTTTATAGCAAGTCTTATTTTCCGAAAGGATGCGAGTTTATGGTTTTTTTGCCTGAGGGCAGTCTTTGGAATATACCGTCCAATCTTTCTTATATGAGCAGTGTTTCTTCCGTGCGTGAGGCCATGCATGCGCAGACCGTGCTGGAGGCAAGGGCATTGAAATGCGATTCCGACCACAATCTGCATGTGGATCTCGGTTGTATGCGCGGTATTATTCCGCGTGAAGAGGGTGCATTGGGTATTGCAGACGGTTCTGTGCGTGACATTGCCCTGATTTCACGCGTGGGCAAGGCGGTCTGCTTTGTTGTGCAGGATCTTGTGTTCGACAACA
Source organism: Acutalibacteraceae bacterium (assembly GCA_045659125.1). GTDB lineage: Bacteria > Bacillota > Clostridia > Oscillospirales > Acutalibacteraceae > RUG806. The sequence continues at coordinate 723 of JAZOWJ010000220.1, read as the reverse complement.
ACGGACAGCTGGTGGCGCTGCTATCGCGTCGCCGTGCACAGCAGCTGTGCAATGAGCATTATGTTGCTTTTCTGCGTCCGGGGGATGTGGTGACGGTGCGTGTGACCCATTGCGAGCCGTTCGGTGCGTTTTGTGACATCGGCGCAGGGGTGGCAAGCCTGTTGCCGATTGATGCGGTGTCCGTTTCGCGGATTCCGCACCCGGGTGTGCGATTTTTTGCAGGACAGGAAATCCGTTGCGTGGTCAAGGGCACAGACAGCCTCGGCAGAATTCTGCTGACCCACAAGGAGCTTCTCGGTACATGGGAAGAAAATGCTGCCTTGTTCACGGCAGGGGAAACGGTGTCGGGCACGGTGCGCTCGGTGGAAAGCTACGGCATTTTTGTGGAGCTGATGCCCAACCTTGCAGGGCTTGCGGAATATGCCCCCGATGTGAAGGTCGGTCAGCGTGCTGCGGTCTACATAAAAAGCATCCTGCCCGACAAAATGAAGGTCAAGCTGATTCTTGTGGATGCCTTTGACGAAAAACCCCATCACACCCCACCGCGGTATTTCTTCGACGGTGAACACATGGATTCGTTTGTGTATTCACCTGCCTGCGCAGAAAAACGGGTAGAAACGGTGTTTTAAATTATGGTTTATCGTGCTACGCACGAACACCATAATAATGATATATCCGCTTTGCGGATATGATATATCTTCGATATGATGAATGATATATTTT
>JAZOWJ010000219.1:0-4731 GCA_045659125.1 Acutalibacteraceae bacterium | reverse complement strand
ATCCGACTTGACAAAAAATGGCTGATTTTCGTTACAAGACTGCTTCCGATATTCCCAATTGACTTTTTAAGTCTGTTTTTCGGAGCAACGAAAAGCAACGGACTGTTGCATTTTGTATTGTCAGTTGCAGGACTCGCACCGAGGGTAATATTATTTACAATTATCGGTGATAATCTCTTTAAGTGGATACCTATGGATAAGATGATTTTCATAGTAATATGCTGCATACCTGTCGGTGTTGCAGTTTATCTTGTAAAAAAACTATTAATAGACAAAAAGAAAAAAGATCAGGAGGTCTGATTATGGATATTTTTTCAATCATAGCAATGATAGGCGGTCTTGCGCTGTTTCTTTTCGGAATGAATGAACTCAGCGAAGGCCTGGAAAAAATGGCTGGCGGAAAAATGGAGTCCATCCTGAAGAAAGTTACATCAAAACGACTGATGGGACTTCTTCTCGGTTGTGTTGTTACTGCTGTTATCCAGTCATCATCTGCAGTAACGGTTATGCTTGTCGGCCTTGTAAACTCGGGCATCATGCAGCTTTCACAGGCAATCGGTGTTACAATGGGTTCAAACATTGGCACAACAATCACTGCATGGATTCTCTCCCTTACAGGTATCGACAGTTCAAATGTGTTTATAAATCTTCTGAAACCCGCTAATTTCTCACCGCTTATTGCCTTTGCCGGCGTTATAATGATAATGGTAGGCAAAAAGCAGAAGCACAAGGATATAGGAAAGATCTGTATCGGTTTTGCCGTTCTTATGTACGGTATGACAATGATGTCTGACGCTGTTGAAGGACTTTCGGATGTTCCCGAATTTGTAAATATTCTTACATTCTTCACAAACCCCGTCATGGGCGTGCTTGTCGGTATGGTCTTCACTGCTATTATTCAGTCATCATCCGCATCAGTCGGTGTTCTGCAGGCACTTTCAATGACAGGTGCTATCACTTACGGTGCTGCAATACCTATTATTATGGGACAGAATATCGGCACATGTATTTCGGCTCTCATTGCATCAGTCGGCACATCAAAGAACGCCCGCCGTGTTTCCGTTGTTCATGTTCTTTTCAACACAATCGGCACAATTGTGTGTCTTACAGTATGGCTTATTGCTGACGGAATTATCGATTTTGCATTTACGGATACAGCTGTTGAGCCCTTTGAAGTTGCTGTTATTCATTCAATCTTCAATATTGTAACAACAGTTCTCCTCTTCCCCTTTGCAGGACTTCTCGAAAAACTTGCAAGACTTATTATCCGTGACGCAAAAGAGGAAGAAGCAGTCATTCTTCTTGATGACCGTCTTATGACCGTTCCGTCATTCGCTGTTGCAAAAGCTGAAAGTGTAACCGGTGAAATGGCTTCACTTGCAAAGAAAAGTGTTAAATCTGCGGTTGCGCTTCTTGACAGATATGACGAAAAAACAGCAGTGCTTGTTGAAGAAATGGAAGATAAGATTGACCGTTATGAAGACGAACTCGGCACTTATCTTGTCAAACTTTCAAAGAAAGAAATCAATGAAAATGACTCAAAGAAGATCTCAAAAATTCTGCATACAATACACGACTTTGAGCGTATCGGTGACCATGCAAGTAACATTCTCGGTACTGCAAAAGAAATGCACGAAAAGAAGCTTGTATTCTCTGCAGACGCAAAGGAAGAACTTGAAAATCTCAATGATGCAATTTCAGAGATTCTTTCAATCACTGTCAAGTCATTCAAGAATGACGATATTGAACTTGCTGAAATCGTAGAACCTCTTGAAGAAGTTATTGACGAAATCATCGACCATGTAAAGAGTCATCACATCGAAAGACTCACCAAGGGCGAATGTACAATCGAACTTGGTTTCATTCTTTCCGATATGCTTACAAATTACGAAAGAATTTCGGACCACTGTTCAAACATCGCTGTTGCTGTTATTGAAGCACAGAGAGAAATGTTCGATGCACATGAATATCTGAACAACGTCAAGAAGAATGGCGAAGGCAGATATTATGAGTATTTTGAAAAGTACAAAAAACAGTATTCTGTTTAAAAGGAGATTCTGAATGACAATCTGGGAAATTTTTCTTGTGGCAGTGGGACTTTCAATGGATGCCTTTGCTGTTGCAGTTTGCAAAGGGCTTAAAATGCCTAGAATCAACAAAAAACAGACAGCACTCATTGCTCTCTTCTTCGGCGGATTCCAGGGACTTATGCCTCTCATAGGCTATTTCCTCGGCAAGCAGTTTGAAGAATACATAGTCAGCATCGACCACTGGATAACATTCATTCTTCTCAGCTTTATCGGCGGAAAAATGATATATGAATCTTTCAAGAAAGATGAAGAAGATGAAGATAAACCTTTCAGCATAAAAGAACTTTTTATCCTTGCAATTGCAACTAGTATTGATGCTCTTGCTGTCGGAATCACGTTTGCATTCCTGAATGTAAACATTGCAATTTCCGTTTCATTCATCGGCGTCATCACTTTCATTCTTTCTGCAATCGGTGTTTTTATCGGACACAAATTCGGAGAAAAATACAAAAGCAAAGCTGAATTTGCAGGCGGTCTGATTCTTGTTCTGATAGGACTTAAAATACTGCTTGAGCATCTTGAAATATTGCCGTTTTAAATCAAAAATGACCGCTTGTGCGGTCATTTTTTTATGCGTTCAATATGTATTTTTCGATCATCTGCGCCACACCGTCATCGGCATTTGACGGGCAGATATTTTTTGCGCTGAGCTTACTTTTTTCATCACCGTTAGCCATTGCAAAGGAATGTTCTGCAAATTCAAGCATAGAACAGTCGTTCCATGCATCACCGAAAGTCATCGCATTTTCTGCCGTACAGCCAAGAATATTGCAGATTGCGTTCACTGCAAGCCCCTTGCTGGCCGCATCAGACATTATCTCTATGTTATCAGAAAAAGAGGAAACAGTATGAAGCCCGCCAAGATCATTTACAGCCTTATAAATGGCATTTCTGCACTCGTCTGAAGCAAAATAAACAATTATCTGTTCTGCCTTTCTGCTTTGCATTTCAGAAACCATGTCGTCCTTTAAGATTGCAGTTTCAAGAAAGTGCATCAGAAACTCTCTGGGAAGGTCTGTTTTTTCAAAAACACCTGTGTCGCTAGTTTTTTTCATATAAATATTTCCGTCGGAATAGATATTATAATATGCGGAGAAATTCTCGAGAATCTGAATTATTTTCTGAGTTTTTTCATCAGGTACAGGCTGTTCATACACAGTCTGATCTTTTTTACAATCGTAAACAGCTGCTCCGTTTGAATAGATTATATAATCAGCAAAAGGAATTTTTTCACGGACCTCTTTGATGAGCGAAAGTGTTCTGCCGGTAGATATTGCGATTTTCACACCTTTTTCGTGTGCATTTGTCAATGCCGCCATTGTTCTCGGTGTAACAGAAACATGATCCGGTGCCAGAAGAGTGCCGTCGAGGTCGGTTGCAATAATTTTTATATCCATTTTAATTACCCTTTACAACAAAAAAAGTCAACACAAAAGTGCTGACTTTCGATTTGGAGCGGATGACGAGGCTCGAACTCGCTACCTCCACCTTGGCAAGGTGGCGCTCTACCAGATGAGCTACATCCGCAACTGCTCATATATTATAGCAGAAATATTTTAAAATGTCAAGTATTTTTTATTATTTTTTTCTTTTTTCTTTAATATTTGATTTTACAAAAAAAAGCGACGGTCACCCGTCGCTAAAAAACATTATTCTCTTTTTCCACTGCCGCCGCAATATCTGCAATTACCGCTGCCGTAACAGGAACCACAGTTTTTCATAGGTTTGTCGGTGTCAAGTCCATAACTATGATATACTTTTCCGTAACCGTTACAATCACTGCATTTTCCATCGTTGCAGAATGTACAGTCAAGCTTTGCAAACTCCGGTTTGTCATATCCACCTGCATTAGGAACATCATTACCCGAACCGCCGCCGGAAGAATTCTGCGTTTTATCAATAACATCATTTAGATCAACAACACAGAACATTTCAGTCTCATCAAGAACTTTTGTATAGAGATAGAATACTGCAATTTTTTCAGTTTCATTATAATACACTGTTCTGTATGTAAGCTCTTCAAAGGGATTGTCACTATGTGTCGGTCGCAACCAAGAATTTTTTACAAGCTGGAATACCTGAAGATCTTCTATACGTTGCCCAAAAGGCTCTGATCCATACTGAAAATCAAGTGCAATGTCGCTACAATCATATATTTCTCCGGTGAAAGGTGCTGTGCTTTTTGCAAAGAAAAATTTAATTATTGCATTACCTGAAGAATCTTTAATTACAAGCATATCAGAATCGTTATTGTCTTCATATTCCAATGAGCATTGCTTGTTTGTGTTATTAACATACATCTGCACTTCATTGGGTTTTACACTGAATCTTCCGTCGGTTGTCTGATATTCACCGGAAGCAGTTCTGATAAGTCCGGCACAAGCTGATTTACCGGCAGGTGCAGCACTTTCTGTTACCCCTCCGTATCTGTAGCCCATATCTTCAATTTCAAGACTTGCAGACCAATAGATAGATCCCTTCAAGACGTTCCTATCAATTTGGTAATATATTGAAACGGCACAAGGGGCTTCATCATAAATATATATAATATCGCAATTGTTTTTCACACTTGCATTACCTGTATAGTTGAATCCCCATGAGGCAAACACATTGCTATAGTCATTATAATAAGAATCAACCA
>JAZOWJ010000218.1:0-4392 GCA_045659125.1 Acutalibacteraceae bacterium | reverse complement strand
AGCAGACAAGGACCTGCTTGCAAAGGCTGAAAAAGTGCTCGGTGTCAAAACAGCTGCATTCGGTTGCGGAGATTTGTTCCTTGCCGACAAGGTGAAAAAGAATTTGTTTAAAGATACCTTCAACATCAATGCATTCGACATGGAAACGGGTGCGATTGCATCCGTCTGCGGCAGTGCAGGCGTTCCGTTTTTAAGCCTTCGCCAGATGTCTGACTCGGCAGATGACACTTCGGCTGAAGCCTACACCGCCGTGAACAATGCACAGCCCGAGGATCTTGCAAAAATGATTCTCAAATTCATCGAAACCGTTTAAGGAGAAGCTTATGTTTTATCTTGCTTCCCAATCTCCCAGAAGAAAAGAGCTGCTGACCCTTGCAGGCTTAAATTTCGAGGTGCTCGTTTCGGGCTGCGACGAAACCGTGCCCGAGGGCTTTACCGCAGAGCAGACCGTGCAGCACCTTGCAAACCAAAAATGCGAAGCGGTGCTGTCAATTTGCAAGCCCGATGACACTGTGCTTGCCGCCGACACGATTGTGGTTGTTGACGGCAACATTTCAGGCAAGCCCAAAACAAAGCAAGAAGCATTCAAAATGCTTCGCAGTCTTTCGGGCAGAACGCACACGGTCATGACCGGCGTGTGCATTGCAAACGGCACAATGCGAAAAGAATTCGTCAGCAAAACAGAGGTCACATTTTATGAATTGACAGACGAAGAAATCAACGCATATATTGAAACCGGTGACCCGTTTGACAAGGCAGGCGGCTACGGTATTCAGACACAGGGTGTTGTGCTGGTTGAAAAAATACACGGCGACTACTCGAATGTGGTCGGACTGCCCCTTGCACAGTGCGTTCGTGCGCTGCGTGCATTCGGAATCCGATGATAAGATTTTTGCAATATGCATTCTTTCCGTCGCGGTGCTGTGTCTGCGGCAGAGTATTGCAGCCGGGCTCTGAAATCTGCGATTACTGCACAAAATTCATTCTGCGTGTGCCTGAAAGCAAATTCTGCACAGGCTGCGGAAGACCGATGAAGCATTGTCTTTGCGCACCCGAACCGTTTCTGACTGCCACCGTTGCGCCGTTTTTGTATGAGGGTTCTGTTCGCAGGCAGATTCAGAAATTCAAATTCAGCAACCTTCCCGACATGGCTGTTCCGTATGCAAAAATCGCTGCAAAATATGCAGATGATTGCAATGCAACACAGGGAGTTGACCTGATTACTTTCATCCCCATGACACGCAAGGCGGTTTCCATACGCACCTACAACCAGGCGCAGGAGTTTGCAAAGGCACTCGGCAGAATTTTGCAGCTTCCCTGCGAAGAAACACTCATCAAGCTGCATGAAACACCCCGTCAGCATACCCTTTCCGCGGTTTTGCGGCACGGCAACCTGACAGGGGTTTATGATTTACCGTCGGACAAGGAGGACCTTATAAAGGACAAGGTAATTCTGCTTGCCGATGACATAACAACCACGGGAAGCACCCTGCATGAAGCAGCCAAAACACTGCTGATTTTCGGTGCAAAGGAAGTGCGTGGCATCTGCATTGCACGTTCACCCGCGGAGAAACAGAGGTTATTATGAAAGAAAAACTGAAGACATGCCTTGAGCTGTTCGGGGTCTTTATGCGTATGGGCGCAATGACCTTCGGCGGCGGTTACGCAATGCTGCCCATTCTGCAACGCGAGCTTGTTGAAAAAAGGCAGTGGGTCACAGACGAGGACCTGACCGATTATTACGCCATCGGACAGTGCACACCCGGCATTATTGCCTTGAATGTTTCCACATTCATCGGCAGAAGCAAGGCAGGGCTGTTGGGGGCTGTTTCCGCTGCAATCGGCTTTGAGCTTGTGCCGCTGCTTATCATTCTTGTGATCAGCCTGTTTCTGGAGGGCTTTTCGGAAAACGAATATGTGCAGCATGCACTGGCAGGCATCAATGTTTGTGTTTGTGTGCTGATTCTCAACACGCTGCTCAAGCTTCGCAAAAGCACACTCAAGGGGGCATTTTCGCTTGTGGTGTTCTTTGTTGTGTTTGCATTGGCTGCCATGGGTGAATTTTTACCGTTCTCCATCCCATTGCCCGTGCTCGTCATTGCAGCCGCTGCAACAGGAATCATAGTCGGACAAATCAAAGAAAAGAAAAAAGCAGAAGGAGGCAGCAATCAATGATTTATCTCCAACTGTTTTATGAATTCTTCAAAACAGGTCTGCTTGCCGTGGGCGGCGGTCTTGCCACCCTGCCGTTTCTGAATGCAATGGCAGAAAAATATGCATGGTTCACCGTGGAGGATGTTTCCACCATGATTGCGGTTGCGGAATCCACCCCCGGCGCCATCGGCGTCAACATGGCAACCTATGCAGGCTTTATCACAGGCGGTGTGCTTGGCAGTATTGTCGGCGTTGCTGCACTGACTGCTCCCGCCATCATCACCATCATGCTTGTGGCAAAATTCATTGATAAATTCAAATCAAGCCCGCTGATGCAGAATGCATTTTCGGGGCTTCGTCCTGCGTCGATGGCACTGATTGCCATTGCAGGCTTAGGTGTTGCCGTTCCGACCTTCTTCAATACCGATGCCATAATAGCCGGTGATTGGTCGGTTGCATTTCTGTGGAAGGCAATGCTGTTAGCGGTTGCCATTTTCCTCGGACAAAAATTCCTGAAAAAGGTGCACCCCACAGTGTTTATTCTCATTGCCGCCGTGGCGGGAATTCTGCTGAAGCTGTAAATTTCTCACAAAAGAAAGGCTGTGAAAATCACAGCCTTTTTCTTATGCCTGTTTTTCGTTTTTGACGGGGAATGGGGTTTCGTTTGCAAAATCGAACAGCAGGCGGATATAATTTTTGCGATACGGTACAAATTCGCCGTTGTCGATCATATTGAGAATTGTGTCAAGATCAGCCCATTGCACCGCCTGCACCTCTTCCGCCTGCAAAGTAACGGCATCGGGGGAAAAATCCATGTGAATGATGTAATTATCATCAAAGCCGCAATCAAAATTCATGGTCATGTGCGGACGGTGATTGGTGAAATCATAGGAAAGACCAAGCTCTTCCATAAGCTCTCGCGTTGCGGCCTGTCGGCTTGTTTCACCGCAAAGGCTGCTTCCGCCTGCAGAAAGATCCCACTTGCCGCCCCAACAGGCCTTGTTGTTCACGCGGTGCTGAATGAGCATTTGCTTGTTTTTATTAAAAATACAGATATGTACAACTGTGTGCAGCTGACCGGGAATAATGGTGTCCTTTCGGTCAAATATTTCCCCTGTCGGAATGCGGTCGGCATCCAGAAGTGTCCATTTTTCAGCCATTTTTAACCACCACTTCAATTTCTGCAGGTGCAGAAAATTGTGTATCCACCGTGCCGTCAGCGCACATCGTATGTTCAATAAACATATTGCCGTGGATGGTGGGAACGGTCATTTTAACATGCTGCAGGCCGCTCAAATGCGGAACAATCACGCATTTCTTCATACCGACACCCTCCCAATGTACACCGCCGACAGTTTCAACAAGATAGGGTATCACACCCGACGACCAGCCATGGCACAGACTGTGACGAAGCCCGACATAGCAGAAAGCCCCGAAATCGCCGTGCACATCGGCTTTTCCCTCCACAGGAAGCGCATCAATGCGTGAGGCATTCTGAATCCAATTCAGGTCAAAATCCTCCCAGAAGGTGGTAGCCCCGACCGACAGCATGCCGCCGTAATATTCCTTCATCATGGAAAGGGCGGTGTCATATTCGCCGTAGGCAGCCACAGCAGACAGAATAAAATAAGACATAAAGGTGGACAGCCCGTGTGCACCGTCACGAAGCAGCACTTCCCTGTTGTTTTCGGATTTATCACCCGACAAAACACCCAAGCCTGCCACCTGCTTATATTTCTGCACAGAGTGCTTACCCTTGGCAATGCGATGCAGGTATTTTTCACACAGGTCGGTCGGCTCACCGTTTTCACGCAAAAAGAGCATGGTTTTTTCAAGCGAAAGCTTTGTTAAATATGCAACACCCGACAGGCAATCGTATTTCTTTTCCTTTTCACCGCCGCGTTCATAATTGGACGGCCAATCAATGAAATTGCTGCCGTAATCAACCGCGCCGTTGAGCTTGCTGATGTGCTTGCCGATCTGCTGCAGCAGCTCGTGCACATAGGGAATGGATTTGGTGTAATTTTCTTTTTTGCCGTCACGCAGGTAGGTTTCACTCAAAATATACAGCCACCACACCGAATAGGTGGGCATGCCTGCCATCCAGTCAGGCAAGGGTGTTTCTTCCCAAGCAAAGTCAAGGGAATTGAGAACCTCGGGCACATCCTTATAAAGGCAGAAGGCGGCACGCATTTCGGGATACAGGTCGCCGATCCATACCAGGCGGTCGCGTTTGTC